>SBBD01000176.1 GCA_005239845.1 archaeon
CCCCAGCCGCGAATCGTGCTGGAAAACCTCTTGGAGCTCACCAAGCCGGGCGGACTCATCTTTATTACGGACTACGTTTTCGCCCAAAACCCCGCCATTCAAAAGGAGCAAGAGGAAATAACGCCGTTGACGCGAACGGACGGCATGCGTTTTTACGACGCAAAAGAAAAAGTCCCGAACGACGAGCAAGCGATTGAATACCATAACGGCGCCATCTTGGCGGGTGCAGACGAGAAAGGACATTCCATTGTGTGGGACGCTTCCTTTGACTTGCGTTCCCTGATTGCAGCAGTGTTTGCCGACAAAGTCGCGCCTTTGAAGCTCCTGGAATCCGAAAAGGACAAGGTGCAGAGCAACCTGCTATTTCTTGGCAGGAAGCGCTGAAAACGAACCGTCGGATAAACCGGTGCTGCGGAGGCCTTGCGAAAACACGTGGTCGTCTGAACGACTTCCTAGTGCGTCACGTGAGGCATAGCGAAACTCTTATTTTTTATCCTAGCCAAAAAGTTGCCATGAAAAACGACCTAGAATGCCAACTAGCTGCAAGAAAATTGGCTGTGGAGGAAAAGCAAATGCAGCGCAAAGCAGGGCATTACTTGCCTGAAGAAAAGGCGCTTTCAAAGTACCGCTGATTCTTTTTTTTCCTTTCAATCAAAGAGTGCAATTCCAAGCGCGTTGGAGTTCGGGACGCACGGTAACGCGCAGCACTCCGGCCTTTGCCTCCGCCTCGATTCTCCCGAGCATACCGTTGCGTGCTTAGGGTTGCTCCTTCCGGCCTGGCCCAGTTCGGACGCAAAGGCATAACGGGAGGCGAGACTTCGACGGCTCCAGCCGGACTGCACGCTGCCATGCAGGCCTTGCCCCAACCACCGCTCGCCGTGAAGAGGATTGGCGATATGGGGGACCTCTAGCCCCCCGGCCAGCTTGGAACTGCGAAATACTAAGAGAAAAACGGCCTTTTAAGGGCTTTGGAATGGCGCAGGCAAGCTTCGTTCTGAAGGAGGCGTTTAGTTCGTCTACTCTACTGCCCCCGTGCGCTTGCGAATCTCCATTAAATTCTTCATCAAATCGTCCGCGGCGTCCACGTTCTTCTTGAACTCCTGCGGCGCCTTTTCCGGCGCTTGGTCCAAGCGAGGAGCGGCCGTCCGCAGTTTCGCCGCCTGTTCCTTGGCATTCTCGAGTTCTTCCGGGGGCTCCATTCCTTTCTGCTCATGCAGGGTGTGCATTTCCTTGATGATTTCGTCCATTTCGTTGGAAATGTGCGTGACGAGCGACTTGACGACGGCGGTCATCTCCACTTTTTCCTCGGTTTCCACGGCATCTTTCAGCACGTCAATCAAGTCGTGCAGGCCCATGAGCCTTCCTTCAATGTACGATTCCTTCGAACTGGCTTGCGGCATACCTTTCACCTGTAGAACTTAACAGTCAAGCTACATCGGCTTCTGTACTTTAAAATCCTTCTTTCTTCGTACGCTTTAAACGCAAACTTTATTATATTCATTTTTTTAAAGCAAGGGGGGTGGTGCTATGCAAACGTATGCCAAAGCCATGGCAGCTGGAATCGTGGTTGCCGCAATTTCTGGCGTAATCTTAGGCTACGTATCCAACCTGTTGGGGGTTGTGGTCGGATATTTTTCTCTCGGAGTAGGATTCGTCGCTGGGCTCGTGATGGGCAACGTCCTAAAACCCGTGAAATACCACCCGCCCGCTTTACTCCTGTTGAGCATTATCGTGGGCTTGATTGGTTTCGCATCGATTTACTACATCTTATACTCGGAAACTGTAAAAGAGATTCACGAAAAATACGGAAATGATGTGGAAGTCAAGGACTTTGTTGATTACATGGTAAGTTCAACCAGTAACAACCTCATCCGAATCTTCTTGTTCTTATTGACGGTTTACGCTGCCTTTACATCCGCAAAAGGCGTATGGACCGCTCAGTCTAGGCCGTCAGGTTAGTTTCTTGCGATATTTATGGATGGAGTTTCATGTTCGCTGAAAGGGGCGTTTCGTGAAACCTTTTTATAGGCGGGAGCGGTAGGCATTCTCATGTTCAACGCCAGCATCGAACTCGACTACCCCTTCTCGAAGTATTCCGTCAAGGAGCCTCCTTTGGCTGCAGAGCAAGAGGCCTTCATTTCTTCGTTCGCCAACGTGATTACGCGCAAGGTGGCCGTGGAATCGTTTTTGCAGCAGCACGCCACGGAAGCCGAAGCGCCGCTGTTCCGCGACCTGCTTTCCAAAATCGACGAGACCAAGGTCGGCAGGCCGTTGGAGACGGAGGACCGCAAGCACGTTCTGGGCTCCATAGAACTCCTCGTCTCCAAACTCATCGTGGACCCATTAACCGCCAAGCTGCTGGCCTACAAGATCTACGACAAGCTGTTCGGCTACGTGGTCGTGCAGCCCCTCTTCGAGGACGGGGACTTGGAGGAAATCATGATCAACAACCTTTCCGAAGTCTACGTGTTCCACCGCACGCTGGGCATCTGCAAGACGAACTTGCGTTTCGAGAGCGAGCGGCAGTTCGAGCAGTTCCTTCAACAGATTTCTTCCCTGCAAGGCCGCATCTACGAGGACTTGAGATTACCGGATGGAAGCCGTGGCAACGTGTTGCACCCTCCAGCTACAAACCAAGTCTCCGTGACCATCCGCAAGTTCCGCGTGCAGCCGTTCAGCATCGTGGACTTGATGACGAACGGCACGATTCCCGTGGGCGTTGCCGCGTTCTTGTGGGTGTGCATCGACGGCTTGCGCTTGTATCCCCTCAACATCCTGATCGTGGGAGAGACCGCGAGCGGAAAAACCACTACGCTCAACGCGTTGAGCAGCTTCATTCCCCCTTCCGAGCGCATCGTGAGCATGGAGGACACGCGCGAGTTGAACATGTACGGCATGCAGAACTGGATTCCCTGCCGGACGACGGAGCAGATGGACTTGGAGGGCTTGGTGAGGAACTCGCTGCGCATGCGCCCGGACCGTTTGATTGTAGGAGAGACGCGTGGCAAGGAAGCCCTTCCCCTGTTTACGGCGATGAACGTGGGCCACCGGGGCATGCTGACGACGTTGCACGCGCAGGATGCTTCGGATGCCGTCAAGCGGCTGCGGGGGTTTCCCATGGACATTCCGCAGGAGTTGATTCCCCTCGTGGACATGGTGGTAGTGCAGCACCGCATCAACAGCAAGAAGGAGGGGCTCATCCGCCGCGTGACGCAGGTCGCAGAGCTTTCCAAGCTGGAAGGCAACATTACGGTAAACGAGGTCTACGAACTTGACGTTTCCGACATGCAGCTCAAGGAGACCAAGTTTCCCTCGCAAGCCAAAGAAAAGCTGGCCAAGGCGGTGGGCCTTTCCATTCCTGAAATCAGCCGGGAAATCGAGCAGCGCAAGCAGCTCCTCAACTATTTGGTGGAGAAGAACATCCACAAGATTGAGGACGTGAACCTGTTCATGCAAAAGTTTTACGGGGAAATCCTGAAGCCGAAACTGGAAAAAGAGGCCACGAAAATGCCGGGGGGAAGTGACCAAGTTCCGCCTCCGGCCTCCCGCGCGGGCCCGCGCGCTCCCGTGTAGAAACGTCCAACGGCTTCCATGTCCTTCCATCTACTTCTGTCTGTTGGGCCTCTCTGTTCAGAAACCTTTTTATTGTCTTTTTCCGTGCTCGCTAGAGGGGGTGGTTCAACGTTATGCAGGAAAGCAAGTATTATGCCGAGTTTATCGGCACCTTCATGCTCGTGTTTCTTGGGGCGGCCGCCGTTTTATCCCAGCAGTACACGGCAAACCTGGGCACCGTGGGCGTCGCGTTGGCGCACGGCTTTGCATTGATGGTCATCGTCTATGCTTTCGGAAGGGTTTCGGGGGCGCACGTGAACCCTGCCGTTACGCTCGGTTTTTGGGCCACCCGCCAAATGAACGCAAGTGAAAGCGCGCGCTACATTGCCTCGCAGCTGCTGGGGGCCGTGTTTGCAGGGTTCCTGCTCTTGCTTGTCTTTCCGGGAGCGGAGGCAACAAATTTAGGGGTCCCCGAGCTTTCCCTTGGGGTCGATTTCTGGCAGGGCGCGCTCTTTGAGGCCGCCCTCACGTTCCTGCTGGTGCTCGTCGTGCTGGCCGTCAGCTCGAACCCCAATTCGGCTCCGTTTTCCGGCCTTGCCATTGGGTTGACTTTGGCGGCCTCCATTCTCGTTGCTGGAGACTGGACCGGAGGCGCGCTGAACCCCGCCCGGGCTTTCGGTCCTGCCGTGGCTTCCGGGTTCTGGGAAGGCCATGCGGCGTATTGGCTGGGGCCCGTCTTCGGGGCGTTGGTGGCCGCGTTCGTTTATCCTTTGGTTACGCCAGTAGCATCCAAGAAAAGGAAGTGAGGCGCACCGTTCGCATCCTCCTTGGCCAAGTCCACAGAAATAAGGTAAAGAAAGTAAGGCGCTTGCTTGTTCTTATTTTTTCAGGGGGGTGAGCGCAACCCTTATATTTTTGCTTCGCTCTAATTCTTGGCTTCCGCGAGGAGGCAGAGGTATCCTTGAATCGTGTTCTCGTTTGCCGACCAAGAGTCTACTCGAGAAGACTTGCTGCGCTTGCTTCACCCTACGGTGTCCGGGTGGTTTTCCCGCTTCAAGGAACTTACGCTCCCCCAGCAATATGGAGTGAAACTCATCCACGAAGGCCAAAGCGTACTGATTTCCGCTCCTACGGGAAGCGGAAAGACCTTGACGGCCTTCCTGAGCATTTTGAACGAGCTCGTGCAGCTCGCGGAAAAGAAGAAGCTGGAGGACCGCGTGTACTGCATCTACGTTTCACCGCTTCGCGCGTTGGCCTACGACATTGAGAAGAACCTGACGGCGCCCTTGCAGGAAATGGAGAAAACCTACGAGGAAAAGACGGGCAAGGTGCATGGTATTCGCGTCGCCATGCGCACGGGCGACACGCCGGCTTCCGAGCGCTCCAAGATGGTGCGCAAGCCCCCCCACATCCTGATTACGACTCCCGAATCGCTTTCCATCATCCTCTCTTCCCCGAAATTCATCGGCCACTTCAAGAAGGTGCAGTGGGTCATCGTGGACGAAATCCACGAGCTCTGCAACTCCAAGCGCGGCGTGCACTTGTCCCTCAGCTTAGAACGGTTGCAGCGCATGAACCCGGCGCCTTTTTCCCGCATCGGATTGAGTGCCACCATCGCCCCCTTGGAAGACGTGGCGGCATACC
>SBBD01000014.1 GCA_005239845.1 archaeon
CAGGAGAGTCGTTCAGTGTCAACACGTTGTCGGGGTCGCGCTTGCTCATCTTCACTTCGCCGTTCAAGGCGCGGAAGAGCTTGTGGTACGTGGCCGCAGGAGGCGCAAAGCCTTCCTTCCTGAATTTTACGGCCAAGTCCCTTGCAAGACGCAGGTGAGGGTCCTGGTCTGCGCCCACGGGCACCACGACGGACTTGGCGCCGCCGTACTCCTTCAGCATGGGAAACAAGATGTCTCCTACTTGCGTGAACACGGAAAAGTAGAGCCCCAAATCGCGAGGGCCGTAGAGCGCCTCCAACGTGGCCATCGTGGTCTTCTTGGCGAACAAGTGCGCCAGCCTGAGTACGGTCGCATTCGTGGACTGTTTGTAAATAAAGGCCTTGCGTTCATTGAGCCCGAGGGCAAGGAGGTCAGCCACGTTGTCCACGGCGAGCGGGTGGCTTTCTTCCAAGCTGAGGTTGTTGTCCGCATAAGCCTCCAAGTCCGCGATGCCGTAAAACGTCTTGGCGTGAAATTCCTTCTGCAGGAAAATGAGTTCTTCTGCAGTAAGCTTGCTTCCCAAATGAAAGGCGTTCGAGGGCTTGATGCCCGTGATGACGGCCACCGGCTTTCCCGCGTCCGAGGCATGCACGAACTTGTCGAAGTCGCGGTGAGCAAAAACGATGTTCCTGCGGAAGGAGCGGTTTTCCTGCAGGCGCTTCTGGAGCTCGGGCGACAAGCGCTGCATGCCGAACTGGTCGAACAGCTTCTGGTAGTCCACGAGGCCGGAGCCCCACGGGTCGATTTCCATTTGCTTCCTTCCTCTTTACAGGCTTGTTTCCCCCTTCCTAGGGTTGTCCGTCTCCCTTCGGGGGGGCTCGGGTGCCCTGACTTTTGTAGGCCACTTCTTCCTTTTATTCGTTTTCAGTCTTGTTTTTGCAGGCTGACGGTGACTTTTCCTCCGAAGCGCTGCTCTTCGAAAAGACGCAGCCACCGCTCCACGTCGTCCACGACGAACTTGTGGTACTGTTTTCTTACCCGGAACACGATGAGGCCGTGAAACCCTTGCTTCGACAGCTTGCCTCCTTCCACGAGCGCCCCCCGGAACACGCTGACGATGTCTTTGCGCTCGATGCTGAACTCTTTCGGGGGATAGTCGCCCTTGTACACCAAATAGTTGGCCGTGGCATAGAGGGTTCCGTGCGTTTCGGTTCCCAGCGCCTTTTCCGCGTCCACGGTTTCCGGCGCGCCTCCTTCATAATAGGTGGCTTGGCTTTCCAACAGCACTTCCTCTTCCAAGTCCTTCTTCCAGGCCTCCACGCGGTCCTTGGCCTGTTTCTGGGTAAGCACGGCCAGCACCGCAATGAACCCCAGCACGCTGATGAAGGACAATTTCAAGGCCACGTCCCACTGCCCTTTTACCCACCCGTACCCCAACAGGACGACGGCGAAGACGAGGAATCCCACGGAGACGTACAGCGTTTGCTTGTCCATGTTTCTGCCCGCAAGAAAGCTTTAAATAACGGTTTGTCCAGCAACTACTAGCTAATCGTTTTCGGTATTTAAGCTTACGTTGTAGTGTGAGGCAACCATGAAATTAGTGGTCAACGACGGAAAAGGCAGGAAGAGTTACCCGAAAGAAGTGGCGGACGACAAGGCCAGCGTGCTTTACTCGAAGAAAGTGGGGGACTCGTTCGACGGGAGCCTCGTGGACTTGCCAGGCTATTCCTTACAGATTACGGGAGGAAGCAACCGGGACGGTTTTCCCATGCGGCCCGAGCTTCAAGGCATCCGAAAAACGAGGCTGTGGCTCGCCCATGCTCCGGGAGTAAGGGGCTTGAAGAAGGGCGAGCGCCGCATGCGCACCGTGGTAGGCAACCAAGTGTCCAAAGACACGGCGCAGTTGAACGTGAACGTGACGCAGGCGGGACCGAAGACGCTGGAAGAGCTCGGCCTTTCCGCGCCGGGCAAGAAGAAAGAGGAAAAGAAATAAGACTAGCATTTCTTTGAGGTTTCCATCTTCTTTTTATACTATCGTTGGATTTTCTTTCTATGGCTTCCTGGTTGGACTCGTTTTTTGAAGTAGAACCAAGCACGATTATCGGGTATTCGTTTTTTTAGCATGGCCTTTGCCATTCTATTTTCTGCCGGTTTCATAGCTGGCTCACTGTGGGCCGTTTTTGCCTATATTGTTTTACCCCGCGTATCAAAGAACAAACAATTCTTGATTGAAAAAGCGGAAGCAAAAAAAGCACTGTTTTCCACCGCTTCATCTCTTCATTTACACGCCTTGCTTTTGTTTTCTGCTCTTCTATTCGTTTTGTTGGTCGCCACCGCTGCCTACTTGTTTTACGTTAATCAATTTCAGTTAGTGCGGGGAGTCATAGTTTTTTTGATTGTTGCCCTGGTCGTTTATTCTGACTACTCTCTTATCTGCTGTTTCCCAAAACCAAATCGTTCTAGAGCGAAATTCGAAGAGATTGAAAACTTCTGATTCTAAATTTTCGTTACCGTGGGATATTAGCATTATCCAAAGCATGATCTTAAGCGGTGTGTTCCTAAAAAATCCGTTTTATGCTTTTGCTCTCATGCTTCTGCTTGTTGACTTCTCCTTTCGTTTTTCCGAAATTTCTTTCCTAGAACGAGCTTGGTTTGTTGGAGTGGGTGCAGGTGTCCTAGTCTCCGTGAAGTTATTAATTAATTTATTGGGCAGATCATTCGCCAAGAAAAAGGAATAAATAGGTCGGAATCCCTTATGATTTTGGGAATCCGAAGGCTGGAGGCTAGTTTGGGGAAAAGGCCTTGCAGGAAGTTTTCGAGACCGTTTTCGGAATTGCAGACGTTTCCTTCTTGTTCAGCTTCCGCACTCAAAAGTCGTTTTCCTTAAAGCTCAGGCAGGCCGGCTGGGAATTAACTGGAAAGGCGTACTTGTCCTCTTCCCTCGTGCTTTCCCTCTTCCTTTCCCTGCTTTCCTTCCTCTTCTATTATGGTTTTTCCGCTGACACGCTTGCTTCCCTCCTCGCCCTCTTTCTGGTATTGGCCTTTTCTCTCTGCTTTTTCTACGTTCTTCCGGCTTATTTGAGCCAAAAGCGCGCCGAGGAAATGGAGCGCGAGTTCTCGGTTTGCTTGCCTTCCCTGGCGGCGGAATTGGAGTTGGGGATCCCCTTCGAGGAAGCCTTGAAGAACGCGGCAGGGGGAGGGTTCGGCGTCTTGAGCGAGGAATTCGGGAAGCTCACGGATGCCGTTGAATGGGGGGGCCATTCCGTCCCAAAAGCGTTGGAACGAATGTCTGAAAACACTTCTTCCCTTGCCGTAAAACGCGTGTGCTCGCAACTCGCGTGGGTGTACGTGAAAGGGGAAGGCGAGGAAGACTTGAGGAAGTATGCGGAGGCGCTCGTGGGGTTGCAGCAGCAAAAGTTCCGCGAGTTCCGTTCGCAGTTCGCGATGGCGGGAGTCGTGTTCGTCGTGTTTTCCGTGCTGGCCCCCGCCTTCTTTTCTTCCGCAGTGGCTTTGGGCGCGTTTTTGGGCTGGCGCTTTTCGGCAACCGACATTTTTATAGCCTACGCCTTCCTCTTTCCTGCCGTGGACCTCGCCCTTTTATTGTACGTTTATGAAAAGACTCCGAAATTGTTGTCGTTGTAGAAAGGAAAAGCCTGGCATGGAGCAGTAGGTTTCGGAGGGGGTCTCGGGTTTATTTTGGTGGAGCGAATGGGTTTCAAGGACTGGTGGAAGCTGGCCCGCTTGGAGCACGCGTTCTTCGTAGCCGTAACCATTCTTGCCTCGGAAGCGTTGGCGGCAAAAAGCTTCACGCTAACTCTCGAGGAACAGCTCCGCTGGCTTGTGGGCGGCACGTATTTCAATGTCTTCTCATGGACTTCCTTGTTTCCGCTCTTGGGCCCTTTCTTCATCACGGCCGCTTCCTTCATTTTCAATGACTACCGCGGCTTCGAGAGCGACAAGGCCAACCAGCGCTTCGACCGCCCTTTGGTGAAAGGTTCCATTTCCAAAGCAGGTGCGCTCAAGGCCTCCGTCTTTTTGTATGCGTTAGGGCTATTGCTTTCCTTCTATGTCAACTCCCTCGCCTTTTTCGTCGCCCTTGTTTTCTCCGCTTTTTCCTTGCTCTACGACCCTTATTTGAAGCGCTTGCCGCTGCTGGGAAACCTTTACATTGCCAGCAGCATGGGCGCCTCCTTCCTCTACGGAAACGTTGCCGTTACTCCCAAGTTGCATCCCTACGTTTTGTTGTTCTTCGTCCTTTCTTTCCTTGCAGGAGTGGGCAGGGAGCTGCTGATTACGTTGAGGGACGTGAAGGGGGACCAGAAGCAGGGAATGACGACGCTGCCCATGCTCATCGGGGCAAAGAACACGATACTGCTTTCAACTCTCTTGTTCTTGGCGGCCATGGCCCTGATTTGGGTTCCGTTGCTGGGGACGGCGCCGAAGCTCAGCGTTTTTTCATGGCCCTATTTCTTGCTCGTTGTTGTAAATAACTTGTTCGTCCTATACGCCTTGCTGGTCGTCTGGAAGTCACAAAGCAAGGAAGCGCTCCGGCAAGCCAGAAACTACACGTTGTATGCGCTCGCTATCGGAATTCTGGCTTTTGTTTCTCTTGCGTTCTGAAACCCCCCCCTATTCGAGTTTTTTCTGTTTGGAAGCGAGTTCCTGCAAGCCCATGTGCAGGCCCTCTTCCACATTGAAGGTTCGGATTCCGGTTTTTTCCTCCACGCTCTTCCGCTGCGCTTCCCTGCCCGCATCCACCATCTTTTTTCCAGCATGAGAGAGGAAAACGGCTTTCGGCTTTTCAGCTAACGAATTCAGCATCGCAGTCACTTCCTCGACGCACAAATGGAACGGGAACTTGTCGTTAAAAGGCCTCAGGCAATTGATTACCAAAAAATCGCACGCTTCCCATTGTTCTTGAAAGCCTTCAAATACGGCTGTGTCCGCCGTGTAGCCGAGCGTAATTCCGTCTGCCTTCAGCTTGAAGCCGATGGCCGTGGGGTCCTCGTGCTTCGTTTTCGTAGCCGTAAGCTTGGCGTGGGAGGAAAGGGACACGGTTTCCCCTGCCTTCAGCGGCACGCGCTTCTCCAACATGTTCAAAAAATAGTCGTCCACCTGTTTTTCGAATCCTTGAGTTCCTTGAAGGACGCTTGCGGCTGCAACCAGCGTCCCCTTCTTTTTGTTGAAGTGGCCGAAGTTCATGGCCTCCACGAGCACGCCGGCGTCGTTGCAGTGGTCCACGTGCGCGTGGCTAACGAAAATGGCATTCAAGTGCACGGGGTCCAGTTTGTGCTGGAAGGTTTTTACGAGCGCTCCCGGTCCCGGGTCCACGTGCATCATCACTTCCTTCGCGTGCACGCGGAAGCCTCCCGTGGCAAGCAGTTGCCGGTCCGTGATGATTCTTCCGCCCCCGCACCCCAGGAAAAAGAGTTCCATAATATGGGA
>SBBD01000124.1 GCA_005239845.1 archaeon
AGGAAGATGCTGGAGGTCGTGGCGAGGAAAAACAAGAGGGTGACGGCCAGCACCGAAAAGCCGTGAGCGAGCCCTACTTGGATGCCGATGATGGTGGCTCCGATGGCCATGCGGCCGAAGGGGATGGCGAACAAGATCACGAGACTGAGCGCGAGGACGGAAGTCGGAGTGCCTTCCAGGAGGGCTGGCCAGTCCGTTGGTTCAAACCAGCAGGGGTCGACGCTGCAGAGCGCGGCCGTGGCGGTGGTGCGGAAGGTAAACCACAGTAGTGCTGCAAAGAGGATGAGGAGAAGTTCCTTGTTTTCTTTCAGCCCTTTTACGAAAGCGTTCGAAGTCATTGAAGGAGCATGGGGATCGGGAAGTTAAATATCGCCTAGTTTTCCACGACGAGCTTGCCCCGGAACATTTTCATGGGGCAATGGAACTCGTAAGCGCCTGGCGCCGTGGGAGTGAACGTGGCCGTTTGCGTTTCGCCCTGCAAGGACTTCAGGTCGACGCGGAAGGCGGGAATGAGCAATTCCCGGCCGCAATAACTGTCGGGGTCCGCGGAAAACGTCATTTCAACAGGCACGCCGGCCTTCACGTTAACGACTTCCTTGTCATACAATCCCGTGTTCAACGCCCTCAAAGAGACTTTTTGCGCCCCTTTTTCTTTTGAACCCGTGGAAATCAATGGCGTCGCTATGGCGGTCTCCTGCGTGTCTGTTGGAGCCGAACTGAATGCCGCGTAAAACAATGCTCCGCCGACGGTGGCCGCCAACAAAACCAACGCCATGAACACGTGCTTCGTTTTCATGGTTCCTCTTCCCTCAAGCGGCTTCAATGCTGGCCATCATTCCAGATCCCAAATGTTCCGCAATGTGGCAGTGCAGCATCCACTCGCCTTCGTTCGGAAAATACGTCAACAGTTCCACGGAGCGCCCGATGGGCACGAGCACCGTGTCCTTCCACACTAGGTTCTCGTTTTTATTTCCATCCGTTTCGAGCACGAGAAACCGTGCGCCGTGCAAGTGGATGGGGTGCTGCATGGGGTGCAGGGAGTCTTCCTCGTTTTCCAAGCGGATCTTGAACACCTGTCCCTTTTTGACTTGGTGTTTGATGTCCATGTTTTTCTTTCCTGTCTTCGGGTCCTTGAGCAGCCACGTCAGGCTTTCGTTGGTTGAGATGCGGTTCATGCCGAACATGGAGTCCTCCCACTCGATGCCGTCCTCGCCGTGCTCCATCATCATGTCCATGGGCATCGCGCCCGGAATGTCGATGGTAAGCACGTACTCGAAGTCAACAGGCTGGCCGAAATATTTCCGAAACGCCTCCATCCCCTCCACGATTTCCTCGTTTTCTTTGGGCTCTGAAAACGAAAACGCCTTTTCCGTTTCTTCCTCGGTCACAGTAATCTCTCCCAAGACGTGCTCTTCCACGGGGTTCCGGTTAAGAATCCGGTATTTTCCTGGTTTTTCAAACTGCACCTCCGCGATATACCGTTCCGAAGGAGCAATCGTCACGTCGTCCGCCAGAAACTCCTCCGCATACTTGCCGCTGTCCCCGCCTACGACCTTCAATTTGAGTTCCTCGATGGCAAACTGGAAGGGCCGCACATTGGCCGCGTTCAGCAAATAGAAGCGCACAACCTCTCCTTTCTTCAAGGAAAGCCGGTACTGGAACTCGCCGTTCACGAACGGCTGGTTGCCATATCTTCCCATGGCCGCAAAGTTGGTGGTGCTTTTAAAGAACGGGTACAGCTCTCCCTCTTTCAACAGCAGGTCGTCCAGCACGAGTACCTCTTCGCGGTTCACGGCGTTGTAATAGACTGTATTTTTGGGCTCTACCAGAATGACGCCATACAGCCCCAGTTCCTGCTGGAGTTCCTCGCGGGCGTGCGGATGGTACCAGTATGCGCCTTCATCCGGGAACTCGAGTTCGTACCGGAACGTTTCCCCGGGCTTCACTTCTTCCTGCGTCACGCCCGGCACGCCGTCGTTCTCGTTCTTCAAGCGCAGGCCGTGCCAATGCACGGTCGTGGGCTGGCCCAACTCGTTCTTGAACTCAACGGATAGCTTCGAGCCCTGCTCCACTTCCAGTATGGGCCCCGGCACTTGCCGGTTGTAGGCATACAAGTAAAACGGCTTCCCTCCCAACTCTTTTTTGATTACTCCTGCCTCCAGCAAAAACGTTTGTCCATCCGCCAGTTTCACGTGTTCCGTATTTTTTGCAGGAAGGGCCTGCTCCGCATTGTAAGGAATGAACGTCTCACCCGCAGTGCCTTGTCTCATCCTATTATCCGTTCCCATCTTCCCCGTTTCTCTTCCCATCATTCTACCGCCCATCGGCTCCGGCGCTTGGCTGTCGTGGCCCAAGTCTCTAGCGCTTTCTTGGACGCTGGCGCCGCTTAGGTTGAAAAAAACAAGGACGGCCGCCACGGCGAGGACGGCAATGCCAAGAGCAACCGCCAACGAATGTTTCTTCAAATTCAAATCACCGTACTCCAATCGAGCCGAAAAACGCCCGGATCCGCGCTTCGTCGTACGATTTCAGCTTTTCAATCTTCCCCCTTCCCGTGAGCACGATGAGCGCGTCCACCTTGTAGTACGGCGCCACGTACACGGGGTTTCTCTCGTCAAAGCTCGAGACCACGCCCCGCAAATCTTGCACGAGCGCGGCGCATGCAGGCTCTTCTTTCTTGCAGTTATACTGAGCCAACGCGCCCGGAACGTCGTTGGGGCCATGTTCCAGGATATGAATTTGGACGGGAATGGAAATGGGCTCGTCCAAGAAAAAGCTTTCCGGGTGCGTTTCCGGATGCGGCTGGCCCTTGAACTCAAAAGGCGGGTCTTCGTAATGCGGCGTGAAAAACCACCAGTAAGCAATACCTACCATGACCAACGCGACGAATCCATATCCGGCCATTTTTTTCATGTTTTTGATGCTCGGCTTTGTGGAAGGTCCTGCCGTGGGGTGCCTGGCTGCCCGGTGCATTTCCATCGCCTCCTGAGAGCCGAACTTATTTCCGCATTCTGGGCAATTGATTTCAACGCTCATGTGACTCCCCTCCTTTCTTGAAATTCCATACGCTTATTTTCGTTGCCCTCGCCCGGTTTCAACGTTCAAGCTTCATTCCGCATTGGAAGCGCAACCACGCACGTGGTGCATTTTCTATTGACGGTTTGCGCCGTGAAGTAGATGGAAACGAGCGTGAGCAGCAAACCCCCAGCAATCAACTCGCTGCGGTAGTTCAGCAGAAACAACGTGGCTCCTCCCCCCAAAAACGCTCCGAACGCCGTGATGCAGCCCGCGCACGCTGCCGAGGAGTACACCGTCGCCATGACTCCCGAAAACAGTCCGGCCGCGCCTGCGCCCTTCTCCGGCAAGCTTGCGCGTTGCCTCCACACGAAGACCTGCATGGGAATTAATACGGCCATGGCCGCAGAGAAAAGGAACAGGAAGACGTAACTGTACGAAGGGGCCACCTTGAACCAAAACGCTGCGTCGTTTCCCGGAATCGTATATACGGGAAGGAGCCACGAGAACGCCGCGATTCCAACGAATGAAATGATGGCGAGCCATCGGTATTCATTAGCCGAAAATACGGCATCGAGTGCCGCCTGTATTTCCTTAAAAAAACCAAAAACTGCCATGGGGGGAATGTCCTCTTGCTTATGGGTTAGGAAGGGGTGAAAACAGCAGCACTTCCGCTTTCTTTCCATCTTGGCATACGGCCGTACAAGGCCCTTCATACATGCCTGATTCCAGCGCCTTCAACTGAGCATCCGCGACTTGTCCTCGTGAAAGGTACAACGGAGTATACGCTTCCTCTTTGAACGAACGCGCTTTGTCTAGCGTTGGAAACGTTTGTTCCTGCATCGCTGCCTGCTCCTGCATTTTAGTGACGGCAAAACCCGTAATGAAAATGGCCGTCACCAAGAGCGCGAGCGGCACGGCTAACCAAAGGCTTTCCACTCGCTTCACTTCATTATTCCTTGTCTGCCTATCCCTTTCTCTCCTCCCCATCCTTCTCACCTATATGCCGTGTTCTTATTCTCGCCAGCCTCCGTTCCCTTTTTCTTTTGTCTCCATGCTTCTTCTCCCTTAAATGCCGACAGAACTGAACAATTGTTGGAATACGGAATACGGCTGTGCTCCTGATACGACTTGCAGCACGTTGCCCTTATCATCCACCAGCAGGAACCCCGGCGTTCCGCCGATGCCGTTCTGGATGCCTTCCTGCAGCTGCGCTTCGACGACGGCGTTCTTTTCCCCTGAATCCAAACAGGCGTTGAATTTGGCTGTGTCCATCTTGAGTTCCGCCGCCATCTGCTTCAAAGAGGCACTGCCGATGTCGGGACTCTTCTCGAAAATCTTGTCATGCATTTCCCAGAACTTTCCCTGGTCCCTCGCGCACTCGGAAGCCTGCGCTGCCGGCCTTGCATTCGGGTGGATGCTGTCCAACGGGAAGTGCTTGTACACGAATCTTACTTTGCCGGTGTCAACATAGTCCGTGAAGAGCTGCGCCTCCGTCTGCTGGAAGAACCGCTGGCAGAAGGGGCACTGGAAGTCGCTGTATTCGACCAGCGCGTACTTCGCGTCCTCCGAACCCTTGGACACCGCGTCTTGAAGCAAGACCTTGCCTTTAGGCTGCGGTTGCGGAGGCGGCGTTGCAGCAGGAGGTTGGGTTGTTGGCTGTACGCGTTGCGGGGCTGCTGGAGCGGCGGCAACCGAGGGCGCATTCGCAAGAGCCACTTTCACTTCCGTTATTCCCTGCTGCACTTGCTGCAAGCTCCCGTTCAGGTTGCCTACCGCATAAATGATGGCTGCGGAAAGGATGATCGCGGAAATCAAAAAGGCTCCCGCAATCGCGTATGCGCCGTCTTTTCCTTCTTTTTGCGCATGATGGCCGTGCTCGCTTGCTTCCACTCCCACCACCTTTTGTAATGTTATTGTAACGTCATGGTAATGTCCTTTTATAAGGGTTTCCCTTAACCTTCCGGTGATCGCATGGACTATACGAGCCCGCTCACGGAAGGCCTCGTGCTCTTGGCTTCGCTGGGTTTTCTGGTAGCCATCTATTTTGCTTACAAGCTCTGGCGCGAAACGCGGGGGGAACGCTACTGGCCGTACTTCCTCGTCTCTGCAGTTGCCTTGGGCGTGCGCGAGTGGGCCGTCATTCCCGTGGACCTCCACCTGATTTCGAGGAGCACGGGCATCCTGATCGTGGAAGCCTCCGCCATTGTGGGAGGGCTGGCGTTTGCCTATGCTTCGTATGGGCTTTACGCCAGCATGAAACGGATTCGCGAGCACCTTAAAACGAGGCGGTAGGCGAGTGAAAACCGTACTCTTTTACTGGAGCAAGGGCGCCGACGTGCGAAGGCACATCGTGTTGGCGCTCTACGACTGCGCCAAAAAAGGAAAGCCGTGCTTTACGAGCGAACTGGCCCGGAAACTAAGGCTAAGCCACGTCGCCATCCTCCGCCACTTGGAACTCTTGGAAAAGGAAGGCTACGTCGTGCCCTTGAACCCGGGCGGCAAACCCGTGTTTTTGGGCCTTTCCGAGAAAGGGCAGGCTGTCGTCCACGAGTTCTTGCCTTAAAGCATGCTGTAGAGCCTTGACTGATAATAGCACCTTGCTGAAAATAGCAGGTAGTCTATACTTTCCTTCATTTCCTATTGCGCTTATTCCACGACGAGTTTGCCGCGGAACATGCGCATGCTGCAATAGAAGGCGTACTCGCCGGCTTGTTGAGGCGTGAATTCCAAGGCTTGCGGCGCTCCTCCTGGCTGCGCAATGGCCCGCACTCCGAAGTCGGGGAACTGGATGGCGCGCGAGCACCCTGCCGTGTTGTCCGCAGCAAAATTGATTTTTACGGGGACTCCGGCTTTCACTTTGATGACTTCAGGCTGGTAGCCGCTGAACGTGGCCAGCAAGTTGATTTCCTGTTTCTTTTCCAGCACTTGCGCCACGATGGGCGTCGCGGAAGGAGAAAGCGGTTTTCCGGCATAGCCTTGCACGCTCGCGGCAAACGTGGAGCCAACGTCTCCCAGTTCAATCGAATAGTCTTGCATTACCGAAAATACGAAAAGCGTGACAATCGCGAAGGCGGCAAAGTACAGCGCGCCTTTCGGGGTGTGGCGGCCCATGCTCTTGTAAACCAGGTAGCCCATTTCCCCCATGATAACCGCTACAACAAAAAACGTGAACGCCATGAGGATGCGCAAGTCGAACGGCCTGGCCATGAACCCCAACATGGCGCCCATCATGCCGCCCATGGGGCCGGCCATGACCCCTTCCATGCGCCCCAAGTCTCCGCCGAGTTTTCCGAATGGAACACCCAGCGCGAGTCCGACTACCGTGCCCGCGATCGTCGCCACCAGGTAGTCGCCCGTGGACGCCGCGTAAATGACGCCGACAGCAAAGCCGGGAACGGTGCCGAACACCATGCCGGCCATCATCTGCCCCATTTCGTTGAGGGAATCGCGGTGGCGGTACACGTAATACCCGACCCATCCAATGACGACGCCCACGAACGCGTACGCAAACCAGAACGAACTCTCTGCCATGCGATTTGCCCCGTATTAAAATTTATATCAGAATTTGATAGATAGCCCTTGCTCCGATTAATTATAAAACGCTTTCGATGGACTTGGAGGTTGTGCACTCTTCTTTTTCCGGCATTTTTGATGTAAGCGGCGCCTCCTTTATTGGTTCAAGTGGACTTCCAGTTGAATGGGATGCGTGAGACAATACACACCCGGGCATCTTTCCCTAGCCTCTTCCTTGATTTCATTCAAACGCTTTCCGTCGACACTTTTTGCCGTGACGCGCAATGTTACTTTTTCTACGATGGGTTTTTTGTCTAGCCCTAACGGCGAGAGAAGGTTCACTTGATTTTCTACGGCAACACTTAATTCCTTCAAGCGCACTCCTCTCTCTGCAGCAATGGAAGCAAACGTCTGCGCAAAGCAGGCGGCCAGCCCAAAAAGGCAGTACTGGACGGGGTCTGGCTTGGCTCCACTGCCCCCCAGGAAAGGAGGCCCGTCTGCTTCTATGAGGGTGCTCCCGCGCGTGTGTTCCAATCTTGCCTGGAATTGAGGACGGCCTTCCTCGAAATTCCAAACGCCTTCCACTTTCTTGGCTTTGACGGCTTTGCTAGGGTCTTTCCTGACTTCTTCAACGAATGCAGCCGCTTTTTTCATGTCCACGTTGTTCATTTTCATTTCATCACCTATACCTTTCGTTTGATTGTTTTCCGCCTTGCTTTTCTTTCAGTCATTTCATTTTGCCGTTTCCTCCTTCAACTGTCTTCCGTGTTTTCTATGCTTGGCGTCTTCATGGACTTCCCTTTTCATGGGGTCGCCCTTCCGCTTGATTTTATGCCTTTCACAATGAATAAGGCGGCGTGTGCCTTGCGGCCAGATTCGAACACATCCGTTCCTTTGATTCCGAGGGCGTACTTTCCCCGTGCACGGAACAAGCGCCGAATATCCTTTTCGATTTTTTTCACGTCGGCGTGTCGTATCCGCCTGAAATAGGCGTCCTTTCGTCGAGCCTGCGCTTTGAAATAGGAAGAGTCAGGGTTCAGCACCATGACGATCAGCTTGCCGTTGGGAATAAGCACTCGGTGAATTTCGGAGAGGGCTTTTCTGTAGTCGTCCAAGAACTCGAGGGTGGTAACGGCTAAAGCAGCATCGAACGATCCCTTCTGGAAGGGAAGTTTTTCCGCTTGACCTCGAACGAAGGGTTTGCCGCTCCTTTGGCGTGCTTCCGCCAACATGGAGGCCGAGGAGTCCAAGCCCACCATGTTCAAATGAGGCATTCTTTCCTCTAAAGAGCCGATGCCGCAACCCACGTTGAGGATGCGTTGGCTTCCTCGAAGCTGTCGCTCAACAAAGGCGGCTTCCCAATCCATCACTTTTTTTCCGAAAGGGCTTTTGCAGAATCGGACGAATTTTTTTACATCTTCTTCCGTTCTTGAAGTTGGCATGCGTATCTAAACGAAGGAAACCATTTTATTGCAGTTGTTGGCGCGTCGTTTTTCAGCCATTCCTCTAGCGTTTTTCCTACCTTAAATCTTTGGTGGGCGTCCTTCATTTGTTTCTTTCGTGGAACTTTTTCCTTGCCTTTACCCCAAGATTTGCTGCAAGGTCTGTCCCGTGGCCTGCTGCAAGAACGCGGGATCCACTTGCCTCAAACAGTCCGCGTATTGTCCGGGATGGTGGCTCAAGTGCTGCACGTTGGCCGCATCCCTCAAGTCCCCGCACTCGCTTCCCACTTGCACGGCTTGCTGCTGGAAGTACTGTTCGTTCCTCGCCGTTTCCAGCACCCTTCCCTGCGCGTCCACGTCTATTTTGGGCGCTGAAAACAAGGAAAACACGCTGAACGCTAGCACCAAAACGCCAACGAACAGCACGCCATACTCCATTGCACTTGCCATTCCACTCACCTCGCTAAAACCCAATACGCCATTTACTCCAATCCTTGACAGCGACTGGTTCGCTGCACGAACCTAAAACGCGCCTTCCTTCCTGTCACCTCAAAACCAAAACTTGGAATGCGTAGGAGAGGAATACGGCGGCAGACCCCACCACCGATATTTTCACGGATTCCCTTGCCCTAAATAGGGACTGCAGCTGCGGCATTCCCGACTCCAAGCCAAATTCGTTGAACTTCTGCATCAAGTAAACGATGCCCACAAAGTTGGAAAGCACTCCGAACAGCAAGAACACGGTCCGGTAGTCAAATAGGAAGCCCGCCATTCCTGCCAGCCCCAAAAAGGGA
>SBBD01000132.1 GCA_005239845.1 archaeon
AGCGTCCCACACAATGGAATGCCCCTTCTCGTCTGCACCCGCCAAGATGGCGCCGTTATGGTATTCAATCGCTTGCTCGTTGCTAGGAACTTTTTCTTTGGAATCGTAAAAGCGCATGCCGTCCGTTCGCGTCAACGGCGCGATTTCCTCTTGCTCCTTTTGAATGCGGGGGTTTTGGGCGAAAACATAGTCCGTAATGAAAATGAGTCCGCCCGGCTTGGTGAGTTCCAAGAGGTTTTCCAGCACGATTCGCGGCTGGGGCGTCACGCACAAGCCATACGTCATGACGGTGAGGTCGGACTGGTTTGCATTGACGTAACTTAATGCGTCGCGCGCGTCCCCGCGTTTCAGCTGGATATTCCCGTAGCCTAGCCGCTTCACCTTTCGCTCGGCGCTCTCCAGCATTCCGGAACAAACGTCAATGCCCAAGACCTGCAGGTTCGGGTGGTAGTAGTAGCCGGCCTCCACGTTTCTCCCGCTCCCCACGGCTAGCTCCACGACTTGCCCTCCTTTTTTGGCCGCTTGCCAAGCGGCCGAATGATGCGTGCGCGCGCACGCCTCCACGAATCCTTGGTCCAACAAAGAAAGGTATCCTTTCATCCACTCATCGTATTTCGGGCCGTAATAGCGCTTCCGAATGGTTTTCAGCTCGACGCCCCGCCCTTCATCTTCTGCTTCCCGTTCTAGGACCATAAATTCACAGGAAAGCGAAGGAATGTTGCAAAATATATGACTTTTTTTTAATTTTTTTGTCTAATAACAATATTTTTAAATAAGAGTTGCTATTAGTTTAAACATGGCCCAAACGCTGTTCGACCGGAAGGACGTGAAGCTGCTCGCCGGTCTGGACGAAAATGCGAGGCAGCCCGTCTCGCAACTGGCAAAGAAAGCGGGAATTTCCAAGCAGGCGGCAGCCTACCGCTTGGCGCGCCTCGAGGCGCAAGGCATCATTACACAATTCCTTGCCATCGTAAACCAGCCGCTGCTGGGGTTTACGGGCTTCCAGCTGTACTTGAAGCTCCGCAACGCGCCCCGCAAGAAAGAGGAAGCGCTCGTCGCCTACGCGAGAAAGCATCCGCGTATCATTTGGGGAATTCGTTGCACGGGAAGCTGGGATTTTCTCATCTTGTTCGCTGAAATTTCCGTCAAGGAATTCGACGTGGATCTGAAGGAGGTGATGGCAGAGTTTTCCCCGTTCATTGCGAAAACGGCGTTTTCCGTTTACACGTCTTGGAGGCACTTGAACCACAAGTACCTGACGGGAGAAGAGCCCGTCATCCGACTGCTCAAGGAAGGAAAGGCTCCGCAAAAAATCGATGTATTGGACGAGCAAATACTTTCCGCGATTACGTCCAATTGCCGGAAGCCCTTGCTGGAACTGGCGGAGGAAACGGGAATTCCGGCCTCGACCATCGCCTACCGCCTCAAGGAACTCCAAAAGCGCCACGTCATCGTGGGTTTCGCGCCGCACCTCGATTTCAACAAGACGGGCTTCCAGTACTACCACGTCATCCTGAAGCTGCATCCCAACACGCCCGAGGATCGGAAGTCGCAGCTGTTGAGGTTTTTCGAGTTCCATCCGAACATCGTGTTCATCGAAGAATGTTTCGGGATAGCGGACTTGGAGGTGGAGGCGCACTTCCGGAATGCGGTGGAGCTGCGGGAATTCTTATTGGACATTCGGGGGAGGTTCAGCGACGCCCTCGAGTCGGACGAGAGCATGCTCGCCTTCGACGTCATCAAGTACGATTACTTCCCGTTCGCGCGGAACAAGCTTGCAAAAAATTGAAGCCCCGTAGCGCCGAATGAGCCCGATGGGTTAACATCTATTGCTGCTTTTGAAGTCCAACTTGCAGATTACCACATCCCTAAGCTATTGCAGGAGTTTGAACAATTCGTCTCGACTTACTTCGGCTTGTTTCAATATTCCGATCAGCGTCCCGGGGTCTAAGGCCCGATGAAGAGGAACAATAGTGACAACTATTCGCGCACCCAACTGCTTTTTTAATTTAACGTGACTACCGCGCTGGCCCGCGACCTGAAAACCCGCTTTGGAAAGAATCTTTACCAGCTGCTGACCAGAAAGTACGGGAAGTTTGGGCACCGCGTTCACACTCAACCAGGAACAACAAAAGAAGTGACGTGGGCTGACCGCAGGGGATGCTTCTTAAGCATTTGTTGGACGTCGCTGTCCTCCAAGTATAGGAGAACCGCTTCTTTCAAATTTTTCAAGGCTTCGTCTTCTGTAGCGCCTTGGCTAGTAACACCGAGTTCGGGGCAATAGGATACATAAGCAATCGTTCCTTTGGTAATCACAGCAGAAAAAGCGCGTTGTTCCATCCCAATCACCCAACGCTTTGGCACTTCGGATTATAAAAAACCGCGTATTTGCTTTAAGGCAACGAAATATAACTTTTCGCTTGGAGGACAGCTGTTTTCCCTTCACCCGCCACAAGCTCAAAAATTGAAGCGATTTACGTTACAGCCGGACGCTTCCCGGCAGCAACCTCACGATTTCCTCCAGCGCGTTCGGGATTTCCTCGGCAGCCAACGCTTTCACGAGCTTCTTTGCGGCCTCCGACTTGGAAATGGGACCGGGAACCACGAGCACCTTTTTAATACCAGCAATTTTTTCGTGAGACACAGACTCAGACAAGATAAACAAGCCTCCCTCTTTTTGGCATAAGTAAAGCTTCAACGGCACTCCCCGAAAATATTCTTTTTTTCCGTAAATCATGAATCCTCCTTTCGCCACGTACTCGCCGTGCGAATACTTGCTCACTTGCTCGGGCTTCGCGGAAAACACGTCCACAACGGCAAACTCGGCCTTCCACGCACTTGAAAAACAGGCGGCGAACTGCGCGGCCTCCTTCTTGCTTTGGTCGCTTGCAGATTGCCCTTCCTTCAACACGACGGCGGAAGCGCCGTGCACATCCGCGTGGAAGAACAAGTCGCTTTTTTCCAAATGCTTTGCCACCAACAACTCGTTCTGCTTGGCATCCCTTCCCGCCAAACAAAGCAAGCCTTCAGAAGAGTGGAAGTAGTGGAATTTTTCGAACCATTGCCTTTCCTTGGAAACTTTTACTCGGACCGGTTTTTGTTGCAGGGCCTCTTTCTCGTATTTCCGCTTGTTCTCGAGGCTCCTGATTTTTTTGCGGGTCTCCTCCAGCGCCTTGAGAACGCCTTCTCGCTTTTTCTTGAGCTTCTTGGCCAGTTCCGCGTAAACGGCCGCATTTTGTTCCAGCGTTTTTTCTGCGTCTAGTTCTACTTCCATATTCCCCGTCTCCCGTTCCATTAGACAACCCTGTCTTTCTTCTCCGCCTTCCGTTTCGCTCATTCTCCTAAAGGCAACCAACGCTTTTAAAAGAAGGCAAACTAGCTTAGTGCATGGACTTCGACTTTGATTTAATGAAAGCCTTGTTTCCGCCCAAGAAGCCCGTGCACAAGCTGAAATGGGGCATCCCGGAAGCACGACTGAGCGCGCCCATTGAGGACGCGGAAAAAATGGTCAAGGAAGTCCGGAAGCAGGCCGTGTTTTCTGGGGGAGGAGAGTTTTTCGAGGAAGTCCATTTCAAGGACTACGGCAACAACGTCTTCGCGTACTACATCATAAGGACGGACAAGCGCTCGCAAGAGGAAAGCGTGTATTTCGACGGCTACATGCTGCAGGAAGAGGAAAGGCTCGGAATGGAAGTCACGGACGCCATCAAGTTCTCGAAGGACTTGGAAAGCATGGGCTACCAGTTTGGCTTTACGAGGGAAATAGAGGTGTGGAGCTTCCGAGCCCTCACAAGGCCCGTCACCGTTTTCGAGATCACGGGATTCGGGGACTTTTTAGAGGTGGCGCTTCCGCTCACAAAGATTGCCAGCCAGAGGGAGAAGGACGAGAAGTGGGTGGAAGGCTTCCTCAAGAAACT
>SBBD01000075.1 GCA_005239845.1 archaeon
ATTACGAAAACGTCGGCCTGCGACTCGAGCGCCTTGATGGTGTCCCGAAGGCTTTCCCCTTTGGCGAAGGACGTGGCCGTGATCAATGCAGGCGATGGGAACAACCAGCACCCCACGCAAGCCTTGCTGGACCTGTTTACGATAAAGAAGAGCAGGAAAAAGGTGGATGGACTTACCGTCCTGTTCGCTGGGGACTTGAAGTACGGGAGGACAGTGCACTCGCTTTCTTACGCGCTCTCGAAGTTTGACGACATTACTTTGCAGTTTTATTCTCCCCCGCAGCTGAGCATGCCCGAGTTCATACTGAAGGACTTGCGCGAGGAAGTCAAGGTGCAGGAGCTTTCCTCGCTGGATGTTTCGAAGGCGGACGTGATTTACGCTACTCGCATCCAGAAGGAGCGCATTGCTGACCCGGAAGAGTTCAGGAAGGTTTCCTACCGCATTGATGCGGAAGTAATGAAGAACGCAAAACCCGACTCTATCCTTATGCACCCGTTGCCGAGGGTGGACGAGATTGCGGTGGAAGTGGACGTTGATCCGCGCGCGAAATACTTCGAGCAGGAGGCGAACGGCGTTCCCGCGAGGATGGCTGTCTTATCCTTGGTGTTGGGTTGATGGTGAAAAAACACATGAAAAAGACGCCGGAAAAGAGAGACGCCAAGAAAAGGGGAGAAAAGGAGGACGAGTTGCGCGTAAAAAAGATCGAGTTCGGCATCGTCATCGACCACATCCCGCAAGGCAAGAGCTGGAAAGTGTCCCGCATTTTAGGCCTTGATGAGAACAGCCAGAGCACGGTGAGCCTGCTCATGAACGTGCCGAGCGCGAGTACCGGCTTGAAGGACATCATCAAGATCGAGGGAAGGGGACTTACAAAAAAAGAGTTGGAGAAGATTGCGTTGGTGGCGCCTTCCGCCACCGTGAACGTCATCCGCAATTACGCGGTCGTGGAAAAGTACAAGGCCAAGCTTCCGGAGGCCATCGAGGGCGTGGTGCAGTGCCCGAACCCCAACTGCATTTCCAACAAGGAAGGGGCGAGCCGCTTCCACGTGAAAGAGTTTTCTCCCTTAAAGCTCCAGTGCGACTACTGCGAGAAGGTGTACTCGGACCACGAATTTTCCTTCTAAAAAATGTGGCGTCTCGTTGATAGAGGGAGGCTCCATCTTATGATTAAAGTGGTTTCTTTTGACTTGGATGGCACGCTCGCCGACTTGAACTTCGAGGACGCCGTGTGGCGGAAGGAAATTCCGCGCCTGTATGCGGAGCGGCATGGCGTTTCGCTGGAGGAGGCCCGCTCTTTCGTTTACGAGGCGTACGCTTCCATCAGCGACCAAGAGCTGGACTGGTACGATATCACGTATTGGCTAAAACGCTTCGATATTCGAAAGCGGCACCAGGAAATATTGAAGAACGTAAGCCACCTCATTTGTTTGTATCCCGACACGCTTCCCGCGCTCCGGCGCCTGCAGGAATCGTATAGGCTGGTGGTCGTCTCTAATGCGATGCGAGAGTTCATCGATTTCAAGATCCAGGTGGACGGCCTGCAGCGCTTTTTCTCGAAGGTGTACTCACTTCCTTCCGACTTGAAGACCTTGAAAGGGGAGACGGCGTTCGCGCATGTGGCGAAAGAGCTAGGCGTTTCCAAGAAAGAACTCGTCCACGTTGGAGACCAGGAACAGTTTGATTACGCGATTCCGAAAAAGGCCGGGATTCAAGCCTATTTGTTGGACCGGAGTGGAAAGAAAAAAGGCAAGCACGTGGTGCACTCGTTGCAAGAATTCGCGGATAAGTTGCTTGGTGACTAATTCGAAGTGGTAGCGATTGCAGAGGAAGGTAGAGGCGACACGAGTAGGGAACCTGGGTTCCCTAGAGGTGTCAAGGAATTCGCGGATAAGTTGCTTTTTGAGGAAGGCCATTTGGTTTAAATTGGGGCTTGGAGACAGTCTTTTCCATGAATCTCAGAAAAGTTCAGGATACGATTACGATCCTTGTCGTCGTCGGGTTTTTCCTCGGTGGCATCCTGTCCTTGGCGCAGGATACTCGCTCTCTTGGACAGACGGCCATGGGCTATTGGTTTATCTTAATCGCCATCGGGGCCGCGTTGTTCGGCTGGTTCATCCTCCCCAGGCTGAGCGGCAAAATATAAGTGGAGAAAAAAACTGAAAAAATGAACGTCCGGTCTTAACTCGTCCGTTTACAGGAACTCGATGTCCTCCATTTCGCCCATCATTTTGTGGCTGCTCTTGGACGCGAAGGAAGAGGGCTGGGGCTTGCCGAGCACGTACGGGCTCTGGATTCCCGTAAAGATGGCGATGGCCTCTATTTTTCCCTCGAAGCCCGGGTCCAAGCGGGCGCCCCAAATGACCGTAGCATTCGGATCCACGCGCTCTGTAAGGGATTCGCCGATCTGGTTGCATTCGCCGAGCGTCATGTCCGGGCCTCCCGTGATGTGCAGGAGCACTCCCGTGGCGCCCGTATAGTCCACATCCAGCAACGCATGGTTGAGCGTGTTGCCCACGACTTCCTCTGCCCTTCCCGTGCCCTTGGATTCTCCGACGGCAATCATGCTCACGCCGCCGTTGCTCATGATCGCCCGTACGTCCGCAAAGTCGAGGTTGATGAGGGAAGGCGTGGTAATCGTTTCCGTGATTCCCCTTACCGCTCGAGCAATGATTTCGTCCGCCACATTGAACGCCTGGTCAATCGGCAAATTAGGAACAATCTGCACGAGGCGGTTGTTGTCAATCACAATGATCGTGTCTGCCTGCGCCTTGAGCGCTTCAATGCCCGCGTCCGCCTTTTCCAAACGCGCCCTTTCCAGTGCAAAAGGATAGGTGACGACGGCGATGACGATGGCGCCCTGCTTCTTCGCGATTTCCGCAATAATCGGAGCGCTTCCTGTTCCAGTCCCTCCGCCCATGCCTGCCGTAAGGAAAACGAGGTCCGCGCCGTTCATGAGCTTTTCCAGCGCATCGCGGCTGACGTCGGCGCACTTGGCCCCGACTTCCGGATAGCCGCCGGCCCCGAGGCCGCGCGTGATGCTCGCCCCGATAAGGATTTTCTTTGCCGCTTCCGAGATGAGCGTCAAGTGCATCTTGTCCGTGTTGATGGCGACGAGTTCCGCGCCCTTGATTCCGGCTCTCGCAAGCCGGTTGATCGAGTTGCAGCCTGCGCCCCCGCTTCCCACGACCATGATGCGCGGGGTTTCGAAGAACTCTTCTTCGCTCATCTGGTTGGCCTTAACGTTTTTCAACGCGTCCGAAACGATTCCCTCCATTCCTCCTCACCCGATAAAAGCAGTAACCCCCTTTGCGAGCGAGATAATACAGACACAATGCTTTTTTAAACGTTCCCACCCCCCTGCAGGAATAGATCATGGGGCGGCTTCGTCCTCGGCCAATTTCCCTGGCAGCGACAAACTATTTTATATAGGCCTTTCCCCTCTTTCCTTTTACTATGCCTGCCACGTCCCGCCAATTTTTTTCGTTCCTGGTTTTCGCCTTGTTTTTCGTAGCATCGTTTGCGCCCTTCACCCTTGCAGAAACCACTCCGACTCCCGTTCCTTCTCCCACGGTTTCCTATATCCCTACCACGCGCCCCGTCGCCTACTCGTGCAACCTGAAATCCATGTCCGTGGACGAGGCCAACCGCTACCTGGAGCTTCTCAAAGACTTCCAGGCGGAACAGATTTCTTCCGCTCCCACGGAAAAGCTCGTGGACAAGGACCCGACGAACAAGACTGAACGCGACCAAGTCATCAACATCAATATTAACTCAGAAAAACAGTCCATCTATCCCTTCAAGCAAGTGGCCGATGCGCTCGGTTACGACAACGACACGCGGGAAGACTTGGCGAAAGAGTTCAACGTGGATCCGGATTACGGCGTCCTGAATTTCGACCAAGTGAAAGCCCTCGCGTCGCGTTCTCCTCAAGGAGAGACGGGCATCGCCAAAATCCTCGGCATTACCAGCGGCAAGAGCCAAGTGGAGCATCCGCCTTACGAACAGTTCAAGGTATTGCTTCCCTCGGGAAAGGAAGTTCCCTTGTTTGAAATCCTGAACCTCGCGCCGCAAAACAAGGAGAACAACTGCCTGCTGGATAGGACGCACATCCAAGGGAAAGTGACGTTCACGGCCTTGCTGGACAAGGACTTGTACATCGGGTTCGACAAGTCTCCCACGGCCCTCAAGAGCAGCCAGCACCTCACGAGCACGCAGACCACGGTCGCGCTCAACAATTATGCCGGCACCATGGTGCTGCCCAGAGTGTTCGAAAAGGCCGTTACAACCATCGGGTGGTGGACCTCTGCCGAACTAACGTTTTCCTTGCTGGGCGCCGCGAGCGTCGCCCTTTCCAAGACGGGTCCACTCGGTTTAAAGAGAGAGATTCAAGAAGCTAAAGAAAAACATGCTCGGGATGTGGGGACGGCAGGGGTTTACGGTCAAAGCGACGAGTTGGATACCATCCGGAGAGAGACCTATAAGGAAAGTTCGCACATTACCGAATCGGAACGTAATCTGAGGAAAATTAATTTTGCCTCCGTTATTAATTTCAATCGGCCACTTTACATTTTCTTCTACGGTGCTGGTTGGCTGGGCCCCGCGCGTTTTGGGCTATCTGCAAGCAACCAAATCCTCTTCTCGACGATTTCTTCGGATAAAAAATGGGACGACAATTACCTGCAAATCTATATCGACAACAAGGAATTCTCGGAAAAATTTAGGCTGACTACGGACCTTTATGGTACGGGGGTCATCACCGACTTTATCTCCGATTTCATTGAAGGAGGCGCACCCCGCAAGGCCTTCTCAACTGGAAAAACCTATTTTGTCAACAGAGATTTAACACCTGAACAGCTGGCCTCTGATAGCATTACTAGTTTTAGTAGAGGCGGAGTCGGCTGGAATATCCGATTGGCTTGGACAGGGCAATCCGAAAACACGCTGTTTGAAGATATCCGTGCCCAGCGCGAGTATACGAGCATGGCAATGTATAGCAACAATTTGGCATTGGGAACCACTCTCCAGAACCGCGGGGAGTTCCAAAAGTATTACCGGGCCTTGGCCGTCATTGCGCCCTTCCTCAGCATGACCATTTTTGGGTCTGCGACGGAGTACTTGC
>SBBD01000088.1 GCA_005239845.1 archaeon
CTCCCTGCGCGGCCTTGGGCTTCCGAACCATTTTCCTCTTCGCCCTCCGCTCTTTTTCACGGGCGTCTGCCTGCGCCTTCTCGATCTTTTGCCTGGCCATCTCTTCCGCCGCCTTCGCTTCCGCGTTCTCCTCCTGTTTCTTCATTCCCTCTTCCCTTGCTTCCCCTGTCGCTTCCCCGAGTCCTCGCTTCTCCAACGCCGCGTAATCGATCCGCACGGCGTCGGGGAACTGGGTTTCGGGGAGCACGATGCGGACCTTGACTCCAATGGCTCCTGCCTTCAAGTACGCCGTGTATTTGGCGGTCTTGACGAGCTTCTTGACTTCGCCCGCCTTTTTGAGGAACCCCATGCGCATGCGCAATGATTTCGCCTTCCCTCCCTTGCCCACGACTTTTCCGGCAACGATGATTTCCGCGCCTTGCGCTCCCGCGTTCATGATGTCCCTCAAATTAAAGCGCATGGTCTGCTTGATGTTCCCCTCGATTTCAATTTGCCTTGCAATGCGTTCGGCCGCCAATTTCGCATCGAGTTCTGGCTTTTCCACTTCGATGACGTCGAGCTGAGGGTTTTCGATGCGGTAGTCTTTCTCCAAGCGTTCGCTGATCGTCTTGACGTTAGAGCCTTTCTTGCCGATGACGACGCTGGGCCTTCGCACGCGGATGGCAATGCGCGTGGCCAGGGGCGTTTTTTGGATGGAAATGCTGGAAACTCCGGCGTTCCGCAGCTCCTTTTCGAGGAATTCCTTGACGAGCTGACGGTCCACGGCTTTCTGCACGAACTTTTTCTCGACGGCCATGTATTAGTTTACACCCTCTCGTTTCGCACTCTTTTTTGGCATTTTTTTATGCTTATTGTTTTACGCCTTCTTGTTTTGCGTTTTCCGCTTGGGCATGCTCCTTCCTTTCTGCGTGCTCTTTTTTGTGTTTTGCCCGCTTTTCCTTGAACTCCTTTTTCTTGGCGTGCTTGCCCTTTCCTTTCCCGAGCACCAATTCTGCCCAACACGTCACGTAATTGGCCCACATCGCCTGTTTTCCGTATCCGAGTACCGCTGAACTGGCCCACGTGTGCCTGTATCTCCGGATGACGTTCTGCTTGTAAGCGGCCGCCTGTTTCACGACGAGCTCTTCCACGGAAAGCCCCTTGTAGTTGGCGTTGGCTTCCGCGTTCTTGAGCAGGTTCAACGCGATTTTCGCTTCCTTGACTGGAAAACGCCCCTTTTTCCCTCCAAGCTGCGGCCGGTGGCCCATGCCCTTGTTGAACTTCTTGAACTCGATGGGTTTTTTCTTGGCAATGCAGTCCTCCAACACTTTCCTTGCCTCGGAAACGGAGTGTCCCCGAAGCGCTCCAAACACCTGGCTGAGCTCCTTATAGGACGCGTCCAAATCATGCGCCTGCGCCCTGGCCACTTCCCGTTCATCCGCTTTCAAAGAATAATCGTACAATCCCATGTGCTTTCCCTTCCTTGGATTTTACTTTCCTCTTATTTGACTTCTGCAGTGTGGACTGTTTGCAGTCCACAACGCCCCAATCATTGTATTATTGTATTTCCACCGCATATCTTTGACTTACTTGAGTTCGACGGCCTTGCTTCCCCGCGTGGCCCCGACGCCGGGCCCCGAATGCTTGACGAGCTTGGTCGTAATTGCGTATTCACCAAGGCGGTGGCCCAGCATTTCGGGCTTGACCACGACGTCCGTCCATTCGTGGCCGTTGTATACCTGAAGGCGCCTTCCCAGCATGAGGGGGATGACCACCATCTCCCGCAGATGCGTCTTGATGATTTTTTGCGAAGGGGTCCTCCGGATCTTGGAGATGAGCGCCCTGAACTTGTAATTCATGCGCCGGAGGGAACGCTTCACTTTCGAGGGAACGAGTCCGATGAATTGCTCTAAGGACATGACTTCCAGTTCTTCCAAAGGGTGTCCTCTGTAGGAAAATTTTCGCGCCATTCTATTTCACCTGCTCGTCCTCCTCCTTGATTTTTCCCCTCCTCCTGCCCGTCCTGCTCGCGGCAATGTGCCCCACTTTCTGGCCCGGAGGAGCGGTTCGGGCCACGGGAGTCGGAGTCCCGAAGCTTCTGCCTCCATAGGGATGGTCATAGGCACTCATGGCACTTCCACGGACTTTCGGCCAATGCTTGTTGCGGGCCTTCCACTTCCACTTGCCGTGCCCCGCCTTCACGAGGGGCTTTTCGGTCCTTCCTCCACCGCTCGCCACTCCGATGGTGGCGCGGCAGTGGGGGTCCAGCTTGATGACTCTCTTGGACGCCAACCGTACAGATACGAGTCCCGAGTCCTCGTCGTGAGAGAGTACAGTTGCAAACGCACCCGACGTCCTCGCTATTTTGCCGCCGTCGTTCGGCATGAGCTCGAGGTTGAACACGGCGCTGCTGTCGGGCGCCTTTTCCAGGGGAACCACGGAACCGAGTTCCAGTTTCGCTTCGCTTCCCAGCTGCACTTCGTCGTTGGTCTTCAGCCCTTCCGCTGCCAACACATAGGCGGCTTTCCCGTTCCCCAACAGCAGTTTGGCTAGCAGCACGTCTTTCGAAGGGTCTTGCACGAACTCCAAGACTTGCCCCCGTAGCTTGGCTTCCGCCACAACCGGGTATTTTGCGTCGGAGATGAACCGGTGTTTCGGGCCGCGGTAGGCGTGGCTTCCCTTCCCCCTTTTTTGTAAAACGATGTGCGTGCCCAATTTGTTTTTCTCCTCAGATGAGTTTGAGTTTTGCCGCCACGTCTGAAGCGGCTCCTTTCCTCGCGAACTTGACGATGGCCTTCTTCCTTCCCTTCAAGTCGTTCAACGTACGCACCGAAGCCACTTTTTCCTGGTACGCCTTTTCCACTTCCTCTTTTACTTCGTGCTTCGAGGCCTTCTCACTCACGACGAACACGAGCTTGTTCTCCTTCTCGATCAATGCCACGGAGCGTTCCGTGGTGAGCGCGTACTGGATGTGCATAGCCGATCTATCCCATCGTCAACGATAGTTCTCTTTTTATCCCATGAACAACGAATGTTTCTGCATTTTTTCGAGCGCGTTCTCCGTCCAAACCGTGAGTCTTCCGGCATTCCCGCCGGGAGCCAGCAGTTCCGCCGTCAACTCGTTCACGTTCACTACATCCACTCCTGGAAAGTTCCTTGCCGCCTTCCAAATGCCCTTGTCTTCCCCCACGACGACCAGCACGGACTTGGGGGTCCGGTGGCCTCCCTTCCTCAACTTTGCCCTCCCGCTCCGCATCCTCCGGCGTTCCCTTGCCCTTTCCAAATCTTTTTCCACTCCCAACTTTTCGAAGGCCTTCTTCGCGTCCTTGGCTTTCGAAATGCTTTCCAACTCGTTTGCGGCGACGACGGGAAGTTTTCCTTCAAAGACGTGGCCTCTTTTTTTC
>SBBD01000001.1 GCA_005239845.1 archaeon
GACTACCTGTTCCAGCAAGGCACGACGATCTACGTGAAGGGCAACGTGGGCGGCGCGGAAAGCATGTATTTTGAATACTACAACCCCAGCGGCGTCTTGACCTACACCTCTGCCTGCAAGATTCCGGATGTAAACGACAAGGTGACCGACACGCTCGCCCTTTCTGCTTCTGAAGCCACGGGCACGTGGCTGGTCCATATGAAGGAATTCGTCACGACGGACTGCACGGGCGGAGTTTATGGCTCGGACACGGAAGTGAGCCGCTATATTGCGTTTAACGTTTACACGGATTCATGCGAAGGTCCACTGCTGGGGGCGGGCATGGACGCGTATGTCAATCAAGGAAGCCCCGACCAGAACAGGGGAAGCCATCCTCTGCTTTCCATTGAGGCGGACAGCGGCGACCGCAAGAGAGGGTATTTGAACTTTGACTTGTCTTCCATCAGCGAAAGCGTTGCGGCTGCGTATTTGCACATGGACCAAGTGTCCGGAGCGTGCGGCAACCCCGCGACTCTGGACGTAAACGTGGTTAACGACAACAGCTGGACGGAAGGAGGAATCACGTGGAACAACGCGCCTACCGACTTCGGAACCACGAGCAGCGGCTCCGTGGACAAGTATCTTGGAGGAGAGATTTGGGAGGTTACAACGGCCGTGCAAAACGCGCTTGCAAACGGCACGGTCAGCTTCGTGGCCAAGTACCAGACGGAAAACGTCAACAGCGATCCGTGCCACTTCGCCAGTTCTGAGAACGGCGACGGCAGCGGCGTCTATCCTTACTTAGAAATCGTTTATTACTGCCCGACCCCCACGCCTACACCAACTGACACGCCAACACCAACCCCGACAGACAGGCCTACGCCGACGCCCTCTGACACGCCAACGCCTACCCCTGTCTTCCACACGGAATGCGTAGGCGACTTCTTCTGCCAGCAAATTCCAGGCCCCGGAGTAAACCAATGCAACACGAATCTTGACTGCCCGCCCCACGAACCGACGCCTGAACCCACGCCTGAACCGTTTCACTTGGAATGCGTAAACTTTACCTGCATGCCCGTACCTGGAGAAGGCTTCAACCGGTGCAACAGTGACTTGGACTGCATCATTCCTACGATAACGCCAATCGACACGCCGACTCCCACTCCAACGGACACTCCGACGCCTACTCCGACAGATACGCCCACGCCCACTCCTCAAACCCACTTGACTTGCTTGGAACAAATGTGTGTCGAAGTGGAAGGACCCGGCCCCAACGAATGCGAAATCAACGAAGACTGTTTCATTTCCACGCCGACGCCCACGATTTCACCCACGCCCGAGCCCTGCAATTCCACGCCTTTCGTGCCATGGGTGGACGCGTATCCCGACCCCACGAACCACTGGCTGAACATTAACGCGCACGTCAACGACACGTGCTCCAACATTGCGTACGCGGAATACTATATTGACGAGTGCGGAGTTCCCGGAACTGGCCTGCCACTGGACGCTACGGATGGAGCGTATGACGAACTCGAAGAACTCGTAGATCAAGGCCCCATCGACTTGGTTTCCATCCCCGATGGAAGGCACGACGTCTGGGTGAGAGGAAGGAACGCGCTCGGAAACTGGGGCGACTGCAACTTTGATACGTTCGAAGTGGACAAGATTGCGCCCGACTTCCCGCGCGACGTCAACCTTTCTTACGTGTTTCCCACGTTCGTCTGCGCGCGGGACTTTAATTTGACAGCCATGATGTGCGACTCGCAGTCCCAAATCAACCGCTCCGAGTACTTTATCGACTTCTACAACCTGCCGAACGGCTACGGCTACCCCATGAGTGTGGGCCCCAACTTCCTGTGGAACAACTTGTTCTGTTCCAACGTCTCAGCCACCGTCAACATCAGCAACTTGAGCGAAGGCGGGCACGGCATCAAGCTGCACTCGCAGGACATGGCCGGCAACTGGGGCAAGTTCAATGCAGGGCCGCCGTTCTGGTTCATTATTGACCGCGTTCCTCCAACTACGGTGAAGAATATCTCCGATCCTAGGATCCCGTGCCAGTACTTCGGCGACGAGAACGAGGCCGAAGAGTGCTGGTACGTGACGCAAGGAACGTGGATTACGCTGGAAGCGGAAGATTCCATTCCAGCGGACGGCAACTATTCCAACGACGTGGCCATCTACTACCGCGTCCGCTTCAAGAACGACTTTGCGGACGCGTGGGGCGCGTGGAGCGACTGGCAATTGTACACGGGGCCCTTCCAGATCAACGAGGACAGCATCCACGAAATCGAGTATTACAGCATCGACAGGTGTCTCAACGAGGAAGAGCATCATTTCGAGATTGACATCGTGGACACGCGGCCTCCCGTAGTTTCGAAGGAAGTGGGAGACCCCAAGCACGAGTGCGAAGAGTCAGAGGAATGCGACTGGTACATCACGCAGCGCACGCCCATTACCTTCGAGTGCGAAGACCAACAGCCGCATCCCGTGGATGAAACCACGGTCTATTACAGGTACGCCATCAACGACGGCAACTTCACGGAATGGTTCATCTACGAGGGAGAAGAATTCTTCTTCCCCGAAGACTCCAGGCACACGCTGGAATACTACTGCGTGGACGCCTTGGGCAACGTGGGAGACACGCAAACGGAAGTGGACGTGGTGGACTCGCAGGCACCCGAACTGGAGAAGATGATCGGCGAACCCAAAGTAGTGCAAAAAGTGGTTTGCGAAGAGCCTGACGGAATTGAACCGTTGGTCGTGCCTCCCTTTGGAGTGGGAGACGAAGTGGACACCATCACGTTCCCTGAAGGCGGCGGCACGGGAGTCGGCGTAGCGTTCGACGGCGAGTTCCTGTACTACAGCTACATCTCGAGCACGAACCTGTACAAGATCCGTCCTGACGGCACGGGCCACGAAGTCATTGCGACCAGCGGCATATCCGAATATGGACTCGGCGCGCTCTCGTATGATGCTACGCGCGGAAAGATCTGGGCGGGAACTTATGGCTGCGACGAAGGCGGAAACGGTCCCGTCTATCTGATCGACCCTGCAACCGGAGAGGCCACGTACATGTTTTCGGTGCCAAGCGCTTACATCAACTATTGTTTGGATGACGGCATCGCCTACGACGCTACCGACGACAGCATCTGGTACAGCGACGACGTCGCTTCCACCATGGTGCACATGGACACGGACGGCACGTTCTTGGGCACGGTAGATGTGTGCGCCATTGACTCGAGGCTGTGCAGCCGAAACAGCGGCATCGCCATTGGAGGAGATAACTTCTACCTCGGCACCGACGGCAACGAAGTGACCCTCCGCGTCGACCGCGACACGCTCACGCTCTTGGACGAGTTCGTGAACACGGACTTCCGGATCGA
>SBBD01000031.1 GCA_005239845.1 archaeon
ACGTGGATTCCACGCGCTTTCTGCGCTCCATGGACCCTGAAAATTATGTGGCATTGCTGCCTCCGCGCAAGCTCGTGGTGATGCATTCAAAATCCGATTCCGTTGTGCCGTTTTCATCTGCCCAGTCGCTCTACGCTAAAGCCAAAGAGCCCAAAGAGTTCGTGGAAGTGCCTTGCGCGAACCACGGCTATTGCCCTGAAATGAATCCGGACCTAGAGCGCGTGTTTCTTTCCCTTGCGAACTAGCTACGGCTTTCCAGGCTTTTTGCGCAAGACGAACAAATAGATTATTACCCCTACAATCACTAGGCCAGCCGCGAATATGCCGTACAAAGAATAATCCCATATGTTGAAAGGCTTTCCTTGCGTTGCTAGTTTTTGTCGGACTTGCTCGATGACGGAAACCGTACCGGTAGGAGTTGAAGTGGCCGTAGCGTTTTTCTTGGTTTTGGTGATGAAAGGCGTGGGCGCAGGCGTTTCGGGCTTGGTGGCAAAAATCGTTTTGGAAACGTTGGCGACGATGCCCGCCTTGTTTATTGCCTCGATCCGGAACGCATGCGTGCCCGCCGCGGAAAAGGACACCTCGACCACGTTCTTTCCCTCCTGCAAGACAATCCTTTTACTTTCATTCCCGTCTGCATAGGTCGCGTTGGCCCCCGTTATTTTTCCTTCGGGGTTGACGTCATACAAAACGACTTCTACCGTGGTCTTTTGACCGGTTTGAATGGTCCGCGTCGAAGGTCTCCAAATGATGGCTGGAGGAAATCGCGTGTTCGGGGAGAGCGAAAACGAAACCATGGCGGTGTCTGCCGTCACTTCCTTGAGTTCGGCGTGCATTCCCGTCGTTTCAAGGAATGCCCTGTTTTCAGCCCGTGCCGTCAGGATGCAGGCCTCCGGGCGTTGCAGGCAAAGGTTCTCCCCCTCAAAAACAAGGGAAAAGGCAGTCCTGCCAGGAGAGGTGTCGGCGAGTTCCATTTCAAATCCTTGCAGGCGCAGCGGAGTGCCCTTGTGGATCGGATATTCTGCCTTTGCTCCCTCCTGCGCGTTAAACTCGGTTCCGGGAAGCGTGCGGAACGTGCGGTTGGAAGACCACGTGCAGTTGCTGTAGTTCCCTTGCCCGCAACTTTTTACCCTGAAAAAATACGGGGTTCCCGGCCGCAGGTTTTGGAGGCGGAGCTGGTGTTCCAAGGAAAAGACGCTGATGGAACTCTCTTTTTCCGTCGTGTTCTGGGTGCGGAACAGCACGGTTGCGTTGCTGGCTACATTGCTTTCCCACTGCAAGAAGGCGTCGTTGAAACCCACGCGCGTTACCCGCAAATAGGCAGGGGTCGGGGCGTCTTTCCGGATGCACGAGTTGGGAGACCAGGAAAGGTCAATACGCCAGTACGGTCCCAAGTCCTTCAGGCCGTGCAGTATGACGCACTCCCCGTTGTACTCGATTTCCTTTCCAACGGCCACCGTGTCGTACGATGAAGCGCCTGCCGCGGAAACGAATTGCAGGGTAAGGGACTGGTTCGTCGAATTCATTTTGTGGATGCGGAGCTGCTCGTTGTAGGGGTTGAAGATCACGTCGCCTTCCACGAGCTGGTACCGGTCAAACCCCGTATACCGCAGGCCCAGCGTAAAACTGGAAAACAGCAAAAGCAATAGGATCAAAAGCCGCATGTAGTCCCCGCTTTCGTCTCTTAAACGCTTACACTTCAGTTTGAATAGCTCCTTGTTCTTTCTGTTTCTGCTTGACTTTCCACGTCTCCACCAACGAGTTCCACTGGCTTCCAATGTGCTGCAACGACTCGCCGAACCGCTTGCTCAAACGCAGTACCATGTGGTGCCGCTTGTCCTTCTCCGTCTGCCCCGTAGGGTTCCTGCGCTCCCTTGCCACGAGTCCGGATGAAATCAGGCGGGGAATGACGAGGTTGCGCAGCGTCGAATTAGCGATTTTATGTTGTTCCTGCCACGCCGCGAGTTGGTCGCCGTCCACGGGTTCCCGTTCGCCCAAAAACGCAACCAGCTTGAGCGCCACCTCGTACTGCGACCGCTTGTATTGCGGCGGAAAAACGAGCTTCAAGAGGTCTTCCAGTTCCCACCGAGCACCAACGCTCATAGGCAGCTTCGCATAGGAAAACCACAGCGACTCCTTGCTCGGAATGCCCCGGGAAGCAGGCTCCAGGGTTTTCTTTTGTTCTTGTTCAACCATACTCAAATCCACCTAACGTTCTTTTTCTAAACAAATCATTGGACTTATATGCTGCTCCTTTCCTTTTCCTCTTCATCCTTGGCCGTTGGAATCGTGATGATCAAAACGACGAAGTACCAGTACCCCATCGTGGCCGCCAACGCCTCCGGATGCAAGAGCTGCTCTTGGTTCGCGTAAATCACTAGCCCCGGAATGGCGTTCGCCCCGAACTCCGCCTCTGAAAATTCCATGGTGAACTCGGGGTAAGGCCACCAGAAAATCCAGTGCGGTTTGGCTTGGATGTTGTGGTAGCACTGCGGCGTCTCCTCGCAGTCTGGCGCGCCGTTGCACTGTTTTGTCATGCAACTGCCTTCCACGCGCACGCTCGTGCCAACATAAGGAACGTTGGCGATCACGAGGAGCGCAAGGAAAAGCAGCAAGCGCAAGTGGGTGGGTTTGATGTAGTTTAGCGGGTTCATATAGCTAGGTACGCCCATTCCAATCAATACTTCACTATGTGACAACGCTAGGACTACGGCCTGCTATAAAAACATACTGCTATGGTGTAACCTTACTTCTTTGGGCCTAGGTATCGCAACCCATGCACTTTTGCCAGTTCGGGATCGTTTGTTCCTAATTTCCAGGCCCCGACAAGCATGTACTTCCGTCCTGGCAAGGTCAATATGTTTTTCCAGGAAAAGCCCCCTGGTTCCGCAACGACTCCGATGCTTTCCATCTTTCTCCTCATTTTTCTCAATTCCTTATAGCTGATCTTCTTTGGTTCTTCCGGCCGCTCTCTAACTACAAGGAATTTCCTATCCAAGAGATGGTCAATATACACTCCCAACGGTACTTCCACACTAAAACCTAACTGCAATTCATGCTTCATCAAATAGTGCAGCATATTGAGTTCATGCAAGTGAGTGACGTCTCGTTGGATGGGCTTGAATAAAAGCTTTCGGTCTTCTGGCTCCGATGCTGTCGTCAGCACGCGAATGTTTCCGCGCCATCCTCCCCGGCTGGGTTTTTGCTTTGCCGCCAACCAGTTGTCTCTCATGAACGCCGCCGTGTTCCAACTCCTCACTCTGTCAGGCAAAAGCAATAGCTCTCCTGTTCCCCTGTACGACCTCACCGTATGAAACGGCCTGCCTTCGACGATGTCCACTTTCTCGAACTTTTGGGGACTGATTTCTGCACCCAACGGGTGATATTGCACGTGGATGGGTGATCTCGGCTTTGCGGCCTTCCAGACTTGCAGGGCAGCAGGGAGCTCCCTTCTGAAGAACGGAAAGCGTTCCGTAAGTGGAAGCAACTGCTGTTCCGTATGAGTAGCGACTTGCAGCCGCTTTTCGGCATGGACGTTCCAGCTCATCAGGTTGGAGAGACGGTCCGCCAGCTTGATGCGGTGCACGCGGGGGCTCGAAGCGATTCGTTGGTCATAGTCCATTTCCCGCGCTTTTTTCTGTTCCTTCGGGGTGCCTGGAAACTCGTTGGCAGGCTTTTTCGTTACGCCTTCCACGAGATCGAGCACTTCCGGTCCAAGTTCTTCCAACAACTTCTGTTGTCGCTGAGCCCTGATTTTTTTGTCCTCCACTTCCAACGAGTCGTGGCAAGCCGTAGCAGCAACGTCGGCAGCGGGTGCCTTTTGTCCTTCCTCCTCGTAGGACTGCAGCAAAAGGTCTACCGCATGCAGGATGTGTCCTTCCAATTCGGGCCGCAAGTCGTCTCGCATGTTGGCCCGGTGGAAGTCATTCGCGAGCTTGAGGGCCTTGTTGATCAAAGGGTGGTCTTCAAGATCATGGCGCTTGAGGCGTTCGCGCAGTTGTTCCTGGTTGACAAAGGGGAGGGAGGTGAGTGCGGGCAATCCTTGTCACTGCACGTGCTTACGCTTTTTGGATTATTTAAATGCTATTCGATAGGTCAAAAAGGCATCCCTAACCGCTTTTACGCCTAAAATTGCGTGTGCCTATGCAGTTCCACGGAAAGCGCTTCGCCCTTGCTCATGTGCCTTGCCTGCCTCCAGAATTCCTTGGCGGCAAAGAAGCTGGCTGCTGCAAGCACGAGGTTAAACAGAGCATTTTCATGCACCACAAATAGTCTTCCCCACTTCCACGCCTCCACCAGAAAAGAAACGCCCAAGCCCATTCCTGAAGCCGACAGTGCCAGTACCGACTTTTTCTCAAACTCGAAAACGTATTTGGCGCGAGGGCCATTCCAAGCAGCAACAGCGGCTTGACTGAACGCATACAAGAGCCCCAACGCCGCCATTCCTCCTCCAATTCCCTGCAGCCACCGCTCCCACACGAACGATACACACGTCTCGCCCTCTTTTGAACTCCCTTCCCCACTCCCACAGTAGCCGTACACTCCGAAAGCCATGTCTTTTGCTTCCGAAACGATGGCGAGGAACGGGTTAAGGTAATAGAACGCGAATGCCAGGGCGAAAAGCATCAGCAGGGCCGCATGCAGGCGCGCCGTATTTTCTACAACAATAGTCCGAAGGGACTTTTTGATGTGCTTGGTTTCCGACATAGGTGCAGCTAATGCCCTTCGGGTTTATTTCCTTTTTGCTTTCACACGAACCCGTGCCACGTGGCGTACAGGACGGCCCCTAAACCCAGCATCCAAATCCCGAGGTCGTTGCCCTGCATCCACATCCACGCGCCGATCCCCAACAGGACAAGTTCGAGGTGGTAAAATTCAGCGTGCCCTCGCATATCGAACAACCCGATGCGATCTTCTCCCTCCCGATTTGCGATAATTTACGTGGACGTCTCTGTTTTCTTGGCCTGAATACGCCAGTAAAGATAATACATGAGCCCCAAGTATCCTACGTGAGCAAGAAGTTGGAATTCGGAAGGACCGGTGTCATAGCCCACGATTCCTTTCAAGACGCTTCCGATGGCTCCCTTTTCATGCAAGGGCGGGTAGCTGCCATCCGGGTTTAGGGGAGGCGTGATGTTGTAGACGTGCTCAATATACGTGGGAAGCACTTTCGCTTCCTGCAATTCGTGGACGCCCTGTCCCAAGAGCCCAGCGGCGAGAAGCACCAAAACGAAGCTGGTCACGTTGAAGAACTTTTTGAGGTTCAAGTGCACGAGCCTCGAGAAGAACGCGTACCCAAGCCCCAATGCGGCAACGATTCCCAAAAGCGCGCCGAAGACGTTCACTGCGCCCGTGTTCAACTGGATTCCCGCGAGAAAGAGGATGATCTCGATGCCTTCCCGGAACACGGCGATGAACGCAAACAGAACTAACCCCGCTTTTTGTCCTTCATCAATATGTACCTGCAGTCGCTGATGGATTTTCTCCACAAGCTTCTGCTGCTTGAACATCCACAGGATGAGCCACGAGACAAAAACGGCTGCCAGCACCAGCGTAATCCCTTCAAATAACTCCTCGTTCGCCTCGAAGCCGCCCGCGAATTGCTCGAAGGCAAGCGCGGCCCCGAGACTTGCCAGTGCCGCCAGCACGACCCCGAAATAAACGTATTGCTCATACTTTCGATTCCCCGTCTTGTAAAGGTAGGCGAGCATGATGCCCACGAGGAGCGCGATCTCGAAGAATTCCCTGAACGTTACGATGAATTCGGCAAGTACCATAGGGTTCCCTTAAGCTAGCTAAAATATAGCAGTACAATTTAAATACTTACTCCGGGGAGGTCCAAAAGGATTCTAAAGACAGATGGAGTGGCTCCTGCGTGGCCTCTCGGCTTCTTTTCTTGGATGTTTCAAGAGGAACTGCTTTTCTAGGCATGGCCCTCTTCCACCTCGTGTTCGACCTTTCCTACTTCAAGGGCTATCCCTTCGACGTCTCCTCCGGATTCTGGTTCTATTTCGCGCGCCTCGTGGCTTCCTCTTTCCTCTTCCTAGCTGGGGTTTCCTTGTATCTCAGTGACTCCAAACTGAAACCTGAACAACGTTTTACTCACCACCTACGACGCGGCCTCACGGTTTTTGGTTTTGGGATGCTGATCACGTTGGTGACGGGGTTTTTGTTTCCTCAAAACATGATTTGGTTCGGCGTCCTGCACGCCATCGGCGCCAGCATTGTCTTCTTCTGGCCCCTCGCTCGAATACAGAACACGGGCCTGGTCACTGCCATATTCATTCTCTTTCTGTTCCCTTGGGTCTCAAGCCAAACGGTTTCCACGCCGTTCCTGTTGTGGCTGGGCTTTGCCCCTCCTTCCTTCCAGTCGTTCGACTATGTTCCCTTGATCCCGTGGGCGGCTCCTTTCCTTTTGGGCATGTGGACTGGAAAACAGCTTGTGTTGCGGCTTGAAGCCTTTGGGACAAAAACCGAAAACGTCTTCATTGGATTCTTGGGGTGGCTGGGAAGGCACTCGCTTGCCTGCTATCTTTTGCACCAACCTGTACTCGTAGCACTCGTCCTCTTGTTCGGGTAAGAAAGCAAGACCTAAGGCATACCCTACTTGTGCATGCCGTTAATCCTATGGGGGAAACGGCTCTCGCCGATTTAACGCTTTTATTACGCTATTTTTGCTCCGTGGCTTGCCAGGAATTGCCGCAACGGCTCTTTTTGCTGCAGGCCTTCCAAGCGATCCCCGTTCTGCGCCAGGAACATGGGCGTCCCTCCCACGCTATATTCCTGCCAGTAGTTCGGGTACTTGCCCACGTCCATGACTTTCACGCGGAAACCTTCTCCCGCAAGCTCTCGCAGGATGGGCGCTTGTTGTTGGCAGAAGTGGCAGTCTGCGCGATAGAAGTACATGACGGGAGACGCGTCGTTTCTGTACGCTTCGTTTCCCGACTGCGCCGCCAATACTCCGAACAGGACGAGCAGGCCCACGACCGCCAGCACGCCTATCAAAACCAGGTTCTTCGTCTTCACGCTCTGTTCACCTCTGCGTACCCTACACAGGCACCGTGATTTCCTTAGTAACGCTCTTGTTTTGTATGACGACTTGCCCACTTTGCAAGTCCTTGTAGTTTGCCGTTGGAAGCGTCTGGAAGTTGGTAAACACGTACCACCCATCCGGTTCCTTGGAATAGGCTTGCCCCAAAATGGTTTGCATGCTCGGATACAAGGCGATTTCCGGCGATATCAGCAACGTGGGCACTTTCGTCACGTTGTATTTTTCGACGTATTCCTTCCCCACTTTGGACCCGATGTCGTACACGGTTTCGGAAACGGGGTCCGCGTTGTATTTTTTCAAGATCGTCCGGTGAATTTCAGGAGCATAGCATTCCTCGCACGCCTCATCCACAAGGTAAATGAACTTGACGTAGCCTTCCACGTTTCCGGTTTCCAAGTTGCGGTACGGCGGATTGTAGGTCCTCAAAACAAACGTGCCGTCGCTTTCTTGCGTTCCGATTTCCAGCAACTGTTTCCGCAAGTTGGGATAGGCGGCAAAGTCTTTCGAGTAGAGGAGCGTGGGCACTTTCGTGATGTTGTATTTCCGCACGAGTTCCTTTCCGGGGTCAGAGTTGTAGTCCACGCTTAATTTGATGGAAATGGTTATTCCCAGCGCCTGCAAGTAGTCCGGAGGCAACCCTTCCCGGGAAAGGTTGACGCACTTTAAGCAATCGGGATCGTTCAGAAACGTGGCGGTGATGGCGCCAATGGTTTCCCTCGTGGAAACGTTGACGTAGACCGGAATGAGGCGGTGGAACACGTAGACTCCCCCTCCCCGGTTGTCCATGAGCTTCGTGAACGGCTCGGGGATCTTCTCGAAGCCGCTTTCCACTACGGCCACGAGCGTTGGCACTCCCTCAATGCGGTTGTCCGCGACAAGCTTTTGGCCTTCTTCCGAATCGTATGAAACTGTTTTTTCCGCAGAAACTTGGACCCCTGTTCTTTTCACGGCTTTTGCCATTTCCTCCACGTTGAAGCAGTTCCCGCAGGAATCATCCACGAGCTTTACCAGCCTCACCGTCGTGAGTTCGGTGGATGGCGTGGTAATGGGGGGCGTAGGCGTGGGTGTCGGCGCAGGAGTCATTGCCGGCAGAATGACGGTGAGAACGTATGCTATTGCCAGTGCCAAAAGCGCTATCCCCGCCGCCAGCAGCACAGGCTTATTCCCTGCCTTTTTCCCTTTTTTTTCTTTGGAGTTTCTCGGTTCTGGCTCGTGCTTGTTTTTCATGGGATTCTTCCTTCCCCTTATTGCGTGTAGGCCTAAACAACCAAAAAAATAAAAAAGGGGAGCTTTTGCTGACCCCAACTCTAAAAAGCGTTTGTACCCTCTAATCTTTCCCATGGGCTTTTGGAACCGGTTATTTGCCAGCAAGGGCGCGCCTGTCACGCCTTCCTTCGAACAACTGAGCGTGCGCTGGCCTGAGCTTGCTGCTTACTTGGAAAAGGAGCAGGCAGCGCTCGTACAACCCGTGCTTCCACAAGCCGTTTCCAGCATGCAAAAAATCAAGGACGGTTTCCAATTCCTCGAAAAACGAATGGAAAAGCTGTTCCAGAAGCCCCTGGAGACTCCCAACCCTGCCCTTCCCCGCATCGCGAAACAAATGCGGGAAAACTACGTGAAACGGGCCCAGCACGTGCTGGCCGATTTATACGTGCCACCCCAGCCATCCTATTCCAACATTTCCGAGTTCCACCGCCGCGTCTTGGATGCTCTAACACAATTGAACAAAGTGGCGGCAGACAACCGGTACCTCATCGGATTCTACCGGGAAGATTTTGAAGTGCTTGGGAAGGAAATGCAGGAATTGGCCCGCGAGGCAGACGCACTGAAAGTATGGCTGGAAAATTTGCAGCCCCGCATGCAGGCGTATGAGCAAGCGCTCCAACAATGGAAACAAGCCAACGACCAAGAACACGTACTATTTTCTCTCCAAAAACGTCGGGGAGACCTGCAAGCCTCCCTCAATGCCCTTCCTCGCGTGAACGAAAGCGAATGGGCCTCTTTGAGACAACAGCAAAAAACACTGGGTCAGCAAGCGGAGGCCCTTGCTTCCGAAATTTCGAGGATTAAGTCCCACGCCCTCGAACTTCTCCTTCCCTTGCAGCGCTTGTTCCGCAAGTTTGAAAGACTGAGTTTGGACAAGAAAATGAGCGGGATTGCCCGCCTGTACTCGGAAGACCCCTGGATTGCGCTCCAACAAGAGCCGTCGTGCAAGCGAGGAAAACTTTTCAAGGTCTTTCGCATCCACGACAAGAGAGCGTTTCTCAATCATTCCCCGCATTTGCCGGAGCAACTCCTTCAGCAACGGCTGCCCCGACGGCTCTTGTTGGAGCGCAATCCAGGGGTCTTCCGAGTACAGGCGGGCAATCCCGCTCATTTTCTTGTCCAAACTCAGTCTTTCAAAC
>SBBD01000143.1 GCA_005239845.1 archaeon
CACTTTCACATATATCACTTTTTATTGATAATATCTATAATTATAGATATATTTAAACCTTGCTACGGTCCCCTAACTTTTATTGCATCAGTCCGTCCGTCATCCGTACCTATAAAACCCTTCTTTTGTTTTTCTCCCGAGCTTTCCTTCCTTAACCATTTTCCGTGCCAGTTTTGCCGCCGTGAACTTGATATCGCCTGTTTCCTGCTTCAAGTTGTCCATGATTTCCACGAACACGTCCACGCCAATCAAGTCAATGAGCGCGAGGGGGCCCATAGGGTGATTCAAGCCCAACTTTACCGCCTGGTCCACGTCCTCGGGTTTCGCCGTGCCTTGCTCCACCAGCAACACGGCTTCATTCAGGAAAGGGAAGAGCACGCGGTTCACGATGAAGCCGGGAGCGTCCTTTACTTCTACGACGGTTTTCCCAAGCAGCACGGCCACCTCTTTGGTCTTCTGGATGGTTTCCTTGGAGGTCTTTTTCATGGGAATGATTTCCACGAGCCGCATGCGTTCAACGGGGTTGAAGAAGTGCATTCCCACGACGCGTTCGGGGCGCTTCAACCCCTCGGCCATGTCCTGCACCAGCAAAGAGGAAGTGTTGCTCGCCAGGATGACGTGCGGGGGGCACGCTTGATCCAACTCCCTAAAAACCTCTTTTTTTACTCCCAATTTCTCCACGACGTTTTCCACGATAAAGTCGCACGCCTTCAAGTCTGCGTAATGAGTGGTAAGTTCGAGCCGTTGGAGGCAAGCGCGTACGTCTTCCGGGTCGTTCATGGTTTTTCCGAGACTCGCTTCCACTTGCCTCTTCAGCTTTTCCAAGCTTTCCTGCGTCCTGCTTTTTGCAATGACTTCCATGCCTCCCTTGAGCGCCGTTAAAACCAAGCCGGAAGCCATGGCTCCCGTTCCCACGACTCCGAGGGCGGGGAGTTTCTTGGTTTCTGCCTTTACGCTTAACCCCTCTCCCACTTCCTTCTTTTCCATGCTCTTGCGCAAGTGCTTGAACCCTTTTTCATCCTCCAAAAGCAGAACATAGTAGGGCACGTCGGGGTGTTCCAAGGAAGGCACGCGTACTTCCGTGACTCCAATTACTTTCAGCTTTTTCGCTTCCTCTTTCTGCAACGCTCCTCCGCAGTACGCGCACTGTTTCAACGCATAGTGCCAGAACCGCTTGCAATGCTTGCAGAACCACATTAGGTGTATACACCTGAACAACTGCTGATATTCGTTCTCACTTGCATTTTTTTATTTTCTTAGGATGTGGATGGCTGCTGTTCCTCCGACGCCTCCCACGTTTTGCGCCAGCCCCACTTCCGCTCCTTTCACTTGCCGCTTTCCCGCTTCCCCTCTCAATTGCATCGTCAGCTCCGCCAATTGGGCTACTCCCGTGGCTCCGATGGGGTGGCCGTCTGCCTTCAACCCTCCGTCCGGGTTGATGGGAAGCTCTCCTTCAATTTTCGTCTTTCCTGCGCGCACCCATTCCTTGCTCTCGCCGGGCTTGCAAAGGCCGAGGTCTTCCATGGCCACGAGTTCCGCGATGGTGAAGCAATCGTGCACTTCCAAAACATCCAATTGCTGGGGCTTTATTTTTGCCTGTATGTACGCTTCCTTTGCTGCTTTTTTTGTCGCTTCAAACGACGTCAAACTTTTTCTTTGCACGAGGGAAATGGAGTCCGTTGCGACGGACGAAGCGGCCACTTGAATGTCGCGGTCTCCATTCCTCTTTTTAGTCAACACGATGGCGGCCGCTCCGTCTGAAATGGGGGAACAGTCGAAGAGGCGCAGGGGAGAGCTCACGACTTCCGAGTTCTTGATGTCTTCCAGCGTCACCTTCTTGTGCGCAAAGTGCGCCGTGGGGTTCAGCAGCGCGTTCTCGTGGTTTTTCAAGGAAACCAACGCCAAGTCTTCGAGCGTGGTCCCGTATTTCAGCATGTGCTGCTGCGCAATCAACGCGTAGCTCGCGGGAAAAATGAGGCCTTCCTCCTGGTCCAGCAAGCGGTCGCCGGCAAACCCGATGGTCATCCCGTTCTCCTTGCCACTCGCCGAAGTCATTTTTTCCACTCCCACGACGAGAATGTTACTGTATTGACTGTGCACGGCTTGAAAGACCGCGGTGCCCCCGGAGGCGCACGCCGTTTCATTACGGAAGGCAGGAATGCCTTCGCATTGGAGCAAGCTGACGAGCACGGAATTCAAGTGCAACTGTTTGGCATCGGGTCCTCCGATAAAGTTGGAAGTATACACTGCGTCCAGCTCTTTGGGAGAAATGCCCGCATCCCGCAAGGCGTGTACGGCTGCAGCATAGGCGAGCTCGTGGAGCCCTTCCTGCAGTACTCCGAACTTGGTTTTTCCCACGCCTGAAATGTACATGTGGTTGTTCAACCGCTTCGATGAAAATCTTATTCAAACGAAACCTTTTGAAACCTCGTTTTTCCTTTCCTGGCAAGCTTTTCGAACGTCGTAACCTCGATTCCTTCTTTCTTTATCCCCCTCAAAAACCGTTCCACGACGTGGGGCTTGAACGTGCCCTCGAAAACGTCGTGCGCGTAGACCGTCGACCATTTTCCCTTCCGTTCCCTTTCCACTACCTGCCCCAGCACTTTATCGGCCACGAGTTCGTCGGGAACCCCTTGCCGGCAATAGTACTCGAAGAGCGGACTCGTGTCCCTTGCTTTCAACGTGATGGGCACTTGCACGTGCCTGAATTTCCTTCCTTTCCAAACCGGGCGAAAAGGCCGTTCCCCTGGAAGGTCCGAGGCAAACCGGTACCCCAATTCGTCCAGGCCCTCCAATACCGTTCCATTCACGAAAAAGCCGGGCGACACAAAATGGTGCGGTTTCTTGCCAAAAAGGTGCACGTACTCGTCGGTAGCCATCTTCATGTGTTTCTTGACATCGATATGCTCCAATGCTCTCGTCCACGGCCGGTGCTTCCACGCGTGCACGCCCAGCGTATGCCCTTCGCTCATCACCCGTTCCAACAGTTCGGCATTTTCCTCCGCAAAGTTTTTTGGCCTCAACAGCATGCGCGCCATGTCGCTCTTCGGGATGCTGCTGCCTCCGGCAAGCCCACTCTTTCCTCCCCGAAAGCGCAGTAAATCCACTACGCCGGACTCGCCGCCCATGACCACGACAAAAGCGGCAGGAATGTCGGTTTTCCGCAGCATGTCCAATAAGTTGGGCACGCCATACCTCAGGCCGTACCGGCTGTCAATATCCACGCGAAAGGCAAAGGCCACGGTTTTCCCTCTTCATTCTCGAAAAGCAGCGTCCACGGTCCGTTCTTGAGTGGCAAACGCGGTGCCCGGAACTCTCACCTGCCTCTCGGACGCAAGCGCTTCTTTTTCCAAGCTTATTTTCTCCAAACCTTTTAATAGGCCTTTGCGTGAAATGCTGCGTATGCGCCTCATCAAGGCCCCTATCTGCGTGCTCATTCCTACTTTGAACGAGGAAGCCGCCATTTTCGACGTCATCCGCACGCTGCCCAAGCGCGTGAAAGGGTTGAAGGTAAAGGCGGTCGTCATCGATGGAAACTCGCAAGACCGGACGGTGGCGCGAGCCAAGAAAGCGGGAGCTTTCGTCTTGAGGCAGACGACGGAAGGCAAGGGCGCCGCCATCCAGGAAGCCTTGGAGCACATCCAGTGTGACTACCTGGTCTTCATTGACGGGGATGGAACGTACGTTTCCGAAGACCTGCCGAAGCTCGTCCTTCCTCTTCTTGAAAAAAAGGCGGACATGACAGTTGCAACGCGTTTGAAGCGGCAGGACGCGGGCAGCATCACGGTCTTCAACACCTTGGGAAACGTGGCCTTCAATTGGCTCATCCGGTTTTTCTACGGCCAGAACATCACGGACATGCTTTCCGGGTACCGCGCCATCTCGCGCAAGAAATTCGACGACTTGAACCTGGTTTCTAGAGCATTCGAGGTGGAAACCGAGATCACCATCGAAGCGCTCCGCAACCACCTCCGCATCCTCGAAATTCCTTTGTACTACAAGCGCCGCAAGGGCCAAACCAAGCTCAACCCCATCCACGACGGGTTGCGCATCTTCAAGACGCTCGTGCTCATGATTAGGGACACGAAACCCCTGTACTTTTTCGGCCTGCTGGGCGCCGTGTTCTTCGTGTTCGGCTTGTGGCCCGCCTCGCTCGTACTATACGAAAAGCTGGTGCTGGGGTATGTGGTGCACTTGCCCTCCACCATCCTCGCCGCCTTCTCGTTCCTGCTCGCCATCCAGATCTGGGCGCTGGGGTTCCTTGCGGACATGGAACTCAAGGACACCCAGCGACTTGAAAAGCTCTTGCGCAAATCCATGCGCCGGTAAGTGGGATCGTTCCCTCCATGAAAGCCCAGCAACAGGAAAGAATGCAGTAACTTACCCTCGTGCCTTTGCATAAAAAACAGGTTTAAGCCTCCGATGCTAGAAACGCTCAACGCCCTTCTCCGGAACCGGCCGTTCCTGCAAAGCAACCTCATCGCTTCCGCGGGCACGCTCTTCACGCTCTTTCTTTCCTACTTGTTCCACTTCGTCATGACGCGCCTGCTTTCCACGGCGGACTACGGCGACTTGAGCGTCATCGTCGGCATTTTTGCCGTGGCCACGATTCCCGCGGCCAGCATTTCGGCGGCGTTGACGCGCGAGCTTTCCAAGCTGGAGGCCTTGAAACAGCAGAAAAAGATGCACTTTCTTCTGTTCAAGTATTTGCGTACGGTGACCCTCCTCAGCTTCCTCTTGTTCGGCCTCATGGCGTTGGGCGGCTGGTTCCTCTTCGACCGCTGGGACTTGCGGCTTACGGCGGCCCTGGTAGCCCTCGGCATTCCTGCGGCGTACTACCACAACATGGCCTCAAGCTACTTCCAGGCAAAAGAAAAAATTGTCGTGCTCATGGGCCTCGGCATCCTTCGGGAACTCTTCCGCTTTGCCTTCGCCGTAGGACTCGTGTGGGTGGGCTGGGGTGTCGTGGGCGCCGCCTCCTCTTTTCCGTTGGGGTACTTCCTCGTGGCAGGAGGAGTCGCGTGGTTTTTTTCCCGTTCCCTGAAAGGCGAAGAACCCTACTCCTTGAGCTTGAAGCGCTCGTTTTTCCTCCTATTGCTGACGAGCTTCCTGAGCTCGACCTTCATGTACTTGGACCTCTTCTTCGTCAAACTGCACTTGGGCAGCGCCCCGGCAGGCCTGTACAACGTGGCGCAAGTTACTTCAAAACTCCTGGTCTATCTTTCCGCGGGCATCACGCTGGTCATGTTCCCCAAGTCCTCCAAGCTTTCCTATGCCCGGCACTCCCACCTCTTGGGACAGCTCGTTTGGAAGTCCTCCCTCTTTCTCATGCCGGCCTTGGCCGTTTTTCTGGTTTTTCCCCAGCTCCTCACGTTCTTCTATCCCGCCGAGTACGGCGTCGCCGTTCCCGCTTTCCAACTGCTTTCCGTGGGCATGTTTTTCTTCGCCGTCTTCATGATTCTCCTCAACGTCATGTGGTCCCAACACCAGGAAGCCTTCCCGCTCGGCTTGTTCTTCGGCGGCGTCGCTTTTCATGCCCTCCTCCTCAACTTCGCGGTGCCCTTGTGGCAACTGCAAGGAGCCGCTTGGGCTACCGTCGTCTCCTCTTTCCTCTTGCTGGCGGCTTCTGCCCTCAAGGTCCATTACAGCCTCCGCAAAGCCCCAAAGCCTTAGTGAGCCCCAATTGCCCTGCCTCCAAGGCTTAAGCCTATCGCTTGCTTTAAAAACCTAGTCCGAACAATACTTTTTCCGTTCGAGGGGGTTATTTTCGCATGCTTGACGTCTTCCTACTGGCCTTTTTGGCCCTGTTGTTCGTCATCCCCGGCCTCCTGCTTTCCTTCGGCCTTTTGGCAGGACAACGCTTCCGCCGCTTCGAAAAGGGCATCGTGGGAATCGTCCTCGGCTTCATGCTTCCTCCCCTTCTAGCTTTTCTCGAATTCTCCTTGTTCGGAGTAAGCTATTCTTCGGGCGTCGTGCTCCTGAACATCGGGGTCGTCCTGCTGCTGGCTTTGGCGCTCTTGTTCTACAACAAACAATTCACGAGCATTCCGGGCGCCCTCAAAGACCTTGTTCTCGGCTTCAGGCGCCCCCTAAAGGACTGGCAGGCGAAAGTGCTTTTCGTGCTCCTCGTTGCCTTGGCGGTTTACGGTTTCTGGCTCCGGTGGCACACCTCGTGGGCCGCCAACTTTTTCGAATTCGACCCTTACTATTACGACCAAGTCACCCGCATGCTCATCGAACAAGGACAAGTGCCCGTCTCTTCCGATCTTTCCTATTACCCCCAGCCCCGTTCCCACCGCGAGTTTCCTCTTGTGCATTACCTTACCGGCGGATGGTACCTGCTGCACAAGGACTTCCAAGGAGCGCTTTTTGACAAGTCGGACCTGATTCTCATCATCCAGCTCTATCCTCCTTTTGTCGGCGTCCTCTTGGCGCTCGTCGCGTTCCTTTACCTGAAGGAAGCCTACGGTTCGCTCGTGGGCCTCCTGGGCACCGCCTTTCTTTCCCTCATGCCCCAACTTGTCACGAAGTTCGCCGCGGGAGTCTCCGAATTGGCTCCCTTCGGCCTCTTTTCTTCCGTCGCCCTTTTCGCGTTCTTTGGATTGGCCGTCAGCCGCAAAAGCCTCCCGCTTACTATTCTTGCCGCATTTGCCGTCTTTGTGGCGGTTCTCGGCTCCGCCCATTCCGTATGGCCCCTGATGGTGCTGGCGGGCTACATTTTCCTGCACAGCATCGCGGAATTCGTGGTAGGAGAGGAAGAGAAACGCTCCACCCTCATCTACCTCGTTGTGGCAATCGCCATCTTCTTGGCCAGCCTCTTCTTGATGCAATACCAGCAGCAGCGGATCAGCCTCGACCTCGGCCTGACGTCCTGGCTTCCCATGCTTTCCGTCCTGTTTGCGCTTTTCCTTGAGGCGCTCCTCCACTTCAAAATCTCGCAGAAGCTCGGCATCTCCAATAAGCTATTGCTCCTCCTCGTTTTGGCGGTGGGGGGGCTCGTGGTCTTCGTGAGTCCTTTAGGCTCCCCCCTTCTCGGAACCGTCAATTCGTTGATCGGGTTCGGCACAGAGTCCAACGCGCTGTATAAGACGGTACAGGAAGGCGCCGCGACGAACCCGGGTTATTACGCTTCCTCTGTAGGTGCATTGCACCCTGAAACCCTGCTCCTTTTCGCAGCTATCGTGGTCGCCCTCTCCACCTTTTTGATCTTGTGGCGGCGCCTCGAGAAACCGTATGCGCTGGCGTTTGGCGTCATCGCTTTCTTTCTCTTGTTCATGAACTCGTTCTTGGATGCGGCCCTAGTATATGTTGCCAATTTGTTGGGAGGCTCGCTCCCCCAGCTTGCGACGCTCCTCCGCTTCGTGGCCTCGAGTGACGTCTTCATCTTCCTGTTCGTCAGCATCCTCTCCGCGCTCCTGGGATTCGTCTACCAAGAAAAAAGGGACCCTCTCGTCCTGCTCTCCGTCCTCTTCTTCTATCCGGTCTCCTACATCGGCTTGAACCGCGTCAAGTACCTCGTGCACTTGGCCGTCGCCGCGGGCTTTGCAGCCCCTTTCTTGCTGGGCGAGCTTAAGAAGATGCTGTTGGACGACACGGTTTCCCTTTCCTTGCGCGTCGGCGGGCTTTCCGCGTTCTCGTTGGCGTTCCTCGTTTTTGGTTTCAACGTGTTCGGCTTCCAGGCGCTTCCTGCAGGAGACGCGAAGGGTTATCTCTATGGCTTTATTGTGCTCGTCGTCCTCGCTTTCGTGGCCGGCGTAATCTACCTTGCACGGAAGGCCCTTGACGCCTCCCTAGAGGAATCCTACCGCTTCTGGCTCTTCGTCCTCGCTTTTCTTGCCGCTTTCGTGTGGACCCTGCGTTTTCCCGATCCG
>SBBD01000030.1 GCA_005239845.1 archaeon
CGTTCCATCTCCGTTTCCTTTTCCTGCACGAGCACGCGGCAGCGCTCCACTTCCGCCTTCAAGGCCTCCACTTCCCGTTCCAAAACAAGCTGTTTGCCTTCGCTTCGCTCGTTGATCTTGCGGTTGATTTCGTCCTTCTTGCGCTGCAGCTCGTCGATTTTTCCTTGAAGCTCGTTGGCCTTGCGGAGCAGCTGCTCGCTCTTCGAACGCAAATCGAGCACGGAGTTCACGGCATTCTCGAACTCGACTTCCAGCTCTCTCCAGTTCAAGGCGAGCAGCGTGGCCTTCAGCTGTTCCGCTTCGCCTTTCAAGGCCATGAAGCGTTCCGCGTCCTCCTTATCTTTTCGCAACTGCTCCAGGAAGCCCGCCTTCTCCGCCAGTTTCGCGCTGTCCTCGCGGATCTTGTCCTCCACCTTGTCCAGCTCGCCGAGGGCTTCCTTTTTCTTCTCCTCGTACTCGAGGACGTTGGCGATGTTGTCGATCAACTGCCGGCGCTCTTTCGAACTCATTTCCACGATGCGCTGCACTTCCCCTTGCTGGATGACGTTGTAGGTACTCACGGCGTGCGAGCGCAAGTAGTCCTCGACAACGTACCGGTGCGAACGCTTGCCGTTCAGCGTATAGCGCATCTTCCCGTCCCGGCGAAGGGCGCGAGAAATCCACGTGCGCTCGCTGGAACCCGGAGCCCTGAGCTCGAGCTTTGCTTCTGCAATGCGCGCGTCCTTGTAAATCAAATCCGGCGCCTTCTTCGCTCGAAGAGCCCGGATGCGGCTTTCCCCGAGGGCAAACAGCACGGCATCCACGATGTTCGTGTTGTGGACAAAAACGCCTTCTGCAAGGAAATTGTGAGTTTCATCCACGCACAAGTCGTAGACCCATTCTTCGCCGTTCACTTTCGAAATAGTGACGATTTCGTCCCAAAACACGTCCGACGTGGCAAGGGTTTGGAGCCATTGAGTTTGGGGCGATGCCTGCAGAATCTGGACTGCGGCCAACAGACCCGCTCGCGTGGGCACGGCACGATTTTCGTAATACGAACGCAAGCGGCTGGGATGCACGCCCTTCAATTTTCTGTCGGAAAACCCGGATTCCTTAAAGGCCGTTTTGAGCACGTCATTGATTTCTGGAATGACGTCGACGGTGGCCGCTGAAGGAAGCGAGCCAGCTGTTTCGACGCGCATCCGTTTTTCTTCATGGCGGAAATTAAACCAGCCGCCCATTCGGGCCACGGCATCGGCACCGTAAACGAAGACACGCCAATAACGACGAGGACTCTTTTGCGAGGTGTTGGAGGCATATTTCATCGACGAACGAAGGCGTGCCATGAAGCCCAATCTATTCAAGAGGACGGCAACTCCTTGGACTAGCATTTCGCTGGCAGAAGTATATTCTGCACAGACTTTCCTAGAAATAGAGACGGAACCGTCCCCGTCGAACAATCCGCCCAAAAAAGCCGCGATGACGGAATCCGGGGAGGAAAAAAGAGGAAGGGGAACGCTTTTCGAGCGCGAGTGACCGAACTCTTTTTGGCCAAACACTTTTTCCAAGAGAAGAACGATGGGCTTGCCCGCTAACAACAAAAAGGGCTTGCCATGGCTTAAACAGGCCGTGGGACGGATGCCGAATAACTGTTCGCAAAGAAGGGCGTAATCCTCCAAAATAGCTGGGGATTCGTTGTAGAAGAAAATCTCATTGTTCGCACTGCGGCCTTCCGAGATGACATAGCCCAAGAAACGGGCAAGGCGCTCGTCGATTAGAGAAGGAATGCGGACGCACTTCGAAGAATTCTTGGCTTTGACGCGCTCAAAAAGAGAAGAAAACTCGAAGTCGGAGAGGCCGAGCCAGCGGCTCAACAACAAGGCATCGTGGAACGGAACGGCTTGGCCGTCCGAGAGTCCATTCAGAACATGCAAAGAAACCGCGGCTTCCTCTGAAACGGTTTTCCAAGTCTTTCCAGAGGCCTGCTTGAGCGACTTCAGCCGGGCTAGAAGAGGAGCGCCGTCCACATAAAGGGGAAGGCGTTGGGAAGCCAGAAACAACCGCGGATTAAAGGAAGAGGGATCCACCTGCAGCTTGCGAGGAACCGCTGCAAACATCCCGGGCTTCAACTCGTCCGCACGAAGACTTTGCAATTTGCCTTCCTGTAGAGTAATCAGCGGGTGATAGCCTGTCGAAACGATTTTTCTGCCGCTCCGCAAGAGAATTTCATGTAATTCGGAAGGAGAAGAGCGCTTGACAAAGGCGTGTACGCGACGAGGTTCGACTTTGAGCGTCGTTGGGTTCAAGGAAAAAACGCGGAGGTTTTCGGGGTTGACAGCGGACACCAGCCCATCCTCAAGCCTTTCCGAACCGTATTTCGCATGTTGGGACTCGACGAGTTGCCGGATTTCCACCCATTGCCCGTCCGCCAACAACAGTTTGGAGTCGCCGCGAATGCACTTGCCACTCCCATTCGGCCCGACGACGGCATTAAAGCCTTTCACGAACCGCAAGTCGCACTCGCGGAAGGACTTGAAGTTCTTGAGGCTCAGCTTCTCGATGAACATGATGCAACGCCGTAAGGGTTCTGTCCTACTAAGAAAATCAGATTTTTAAAGCAACTCCTCTCGGGAAACAAAGGTTCCAAAGAATAGAAAAGGCTTATAAAAGTCGGAATTCCTTTTGCGTTCATGAACCTCGATGCGTCGGGGGACGCTTCCCCCTTGCCCGTCGCTGGGCGCTCCCCCTCAACGGAATAATTTGGGCAGAGAAACAAGCCTTAAAAAGCTACGAACTCCTGTTTGCTTTTCATGAACCTCGACGCGCCAACGTACAAGACCCTGCTGACGCCGGAAGCCGCCATGGGCATCGTGCAGAAGGAGGTGGCGCACCGCGGCTGGAAAAAAGTGGAGATAGAAGATGTCCGGCTCGTCTACACGCCGTACTACGTCTTCGGCTTCGACGTGGCCGCCGAAGGAACCGCGCCCATTTCCGGAAAAGCCGGATTGAACGCGTATACGGGCGAAGTGGACGAAATCGTGCCCATGCTCTTGGAACGCCCGCTCACGAAACAAAACAAGGCCGAGACGGGAGGGGAAATCGAGGACACGAGCATTCCTTCTTCTGAAATAAGGGAAGTGGCAAGGGACAAAATATCGTTCCAGACTGCAGTAAAAAAAGAACGCGTCTCCGTATCGGCAGTAACGAAAGTCTACATTCCCTACTACCGCATCTGGGGCATGGCCGGGCACTCCAATTTCAAGGCGCAAGTGGACGCGCTCATGGGCTCCGTCGTAGGGCTCGAGGGCATCCATGAAAAGCCGAAGACGTGGGGCGAAGCCGCAAGAGAAACGTTCTCGAAAATGGCCACACCTTCCGGAATAGCGGAATTGGGAGGAAAAACGATTGGAG
>SBBD01000027.1 GCA_005239845.1 archaeon
CTCGTGGGTGGCAGCGAAAGACGTTATTCTGGAGATGCTACGGCGGCTTACGGTAAAAGGAGGCGTCGGAAAAATATTCGAGTATTTCGGGGAAGGCGTGAAGACCCTTTCCGTGCCCGAGCGTTCCACCATCGCGAACATGGGCGCGGAACTCGGGGCCACGACCTCTATTTTCCCTTCCGATGAAATCACGCGCGATTATTTGAAGCGGCAGGGAAGGGAAAAGGTTTGGAAACCGCTTGCCGCGGATGCCAATGCAAAGTATGCTGAAGTCATCGAGGTCGATTTGGCCTCTTTGGAGCCCTTGATTGCCAAGCCCCATTCCCCAGACAACATCGTCCCTGTTTCCGAAGTGGCAGGCACTCCGGTGCAGCAGGTCATCGTGGGCTCCTGCACGAACTCTTCCTTCAAGGAACTCATGCTTGTCGCTGAAATGGTGAAGGGAAAGAAAGTGCACCCCGACGTAAGCTTTGTTGTGGCTCCCGGTTCAAGGCAGGTGCTGGAGGAAATCGCGCTCGCTGGAGGGCTTGCCCACTTGATTTCCGCGGGAGCGCGCTTGATTGAAAGCGCGTGCGGTCCCTGCATCGGCATGGGACAGGCTCCTCCCTCGAAAGGCGTTTCCGTGCGCTCGTTCAACCGCAATTTTGAAGGAAGAGCCGGAACAAAGGATGCCTACGTCTACCTTTCTTCTCCGGAAGTGGCGGTGGCTTGCGCCATTAAAGGAGAAATCGCGGACCCACGCGTGCTCGGCGAACCTCCAGAACTCTTCTGGCCCCAACAGTTCCACATTGATGACTCCATGATTTTGCCTCCTTCTTCTGATCCGCAGGGCGTGGAAATCCTTCGCGGTCCGAACATCAAGCCCGTGCCCACGCGCGGACCGTTGGAGAACGTCATTCAAGGCGAAGTCCTCTTGAAGCTGCAGGACAACATTTCCACGGATGCCATTCTCCCCGCAGGCTCGAAAATCCTCCCGTTGAGAAGCAACATTCCCGCCATTTCCGAATACGTGTTCTCTGCCGTAGACGCCACGTTCGTAAAACGCGCCAAGGAGAAGGGAGGCGGCCTCATTGTAGGCGGAGACAATTACGGCCAGGGCTCCAGCCGCGAACACGCCGCGCTTGCGCCCATGTACCTGGGAATCAAGGCCGTGTTCGTGAAATCCTTTGCGAGAATCCACAAGGCGAACCTCGTGAACTTCGGCATCCTGCCCCTTGAATTCCTGAATCCTTCCGACTATGATTCCATCGGGCAAGGAGACCAACTGGAACTGGTGGATGTGAGTCGTGCGCTGAAGGCCGGTTCGAGAGAATTTGTTGTAAAGAATGCTTCCAAAAACAAGGAGTTCAAGGTCAAATGCGATTTGTCGCAACGGCAAGTGGACATCTTGCTCGCCGGAGGACTGCTGAACTATGTGGGGAAAGCCTCCAATTGAACCAGCATGCCTCTCCTATGCGTCTTTCTCGTGCTCGCTAAGTATGGTTTTATGAGGTGTTTGCAATGCCCGAATACCGGTTCCTGAAAACGCCTTCCGAAGGAGAAACGATTACGTTTAATGGCTCTTTGGAGGTGCCGGACCAGCCCATCATTCCCTTCATCGAGGGGGACGGCGTAGGCCCCGACGTAAGCCAAGCGGCACGAATTGTTTTCGATGAGGCGGTAGCCCACGCCTATGGCAGAACCCGCAAGATCGTTTGGTTCGACGTTCCAGCTGGAGAAGCCGCTTTCAAAAAGTACAATGATTACCTGCCGAACGATACTTTTGAGGCTATTCGCCAACACCGCATTGCCATCAAGGGCCCCTTGACAACTCCTGTAGGAGGAGGATTCCGAAGCTTGAATGTAACGCTCCGCCAAGTCATGGACCTGTATGCATGCGTGCGCCCCGTGCGGTATTTTGAAGGCGTGCCAGCGCCCGTCAAAAACCCGGAAAAGTTGGACGTGGTGATTTTCAGGGAGAACACGGAAGACGTTTATGCTGGAATCGAGTGGGCTTCTGGAACTGCAGAAGCCAACGCCCTCATTGAGTTCTTGAAAACCAAGTTCAACAAGACCATCCGCGCTGAATCCGGTATAGGAATAAAGCCCATGAGCGCTTTTGGGAGCAAGCGCCTCGTGGAAGCGGCCATCCGTTATGCTATCGCGCACAACAAACCGTCTGTAACCCTCGTCCACAAGGGCAACATCATGAAGTTCACGGAAGGCGCGTTCATGAAATGGGGGTATGAAGTCGCTAAGGAAAAATTCGCGGAAGAGACGGTTACGGAACAGGAAGTAAATGAATTGCATGGAGGAAAAGTTCCTGAGGGAAAAGTTGTGATCAAGGACCGCATTGCGGACTCCATGCTCCAGCAGGTGCTCTTGAGGCCCGACGAGTATTCCGTAATCGCTACGCCGAACCTCAACGGCGACTATTTGAGCGACGCGTGCGCCGCGCAAGTCGGAGGCCTAGGAATCGCGCCCGGAGGAAACATCAATTATATGCAAGGCATGGCGCTTTTTGAAGCCACGCACGGCACCGCCCCAAAATACGCAGGCCAGGACGCCGCCAACCCGGGTTCCCTCATCCTTTCAGGGGCCATGTTGTTCGAATATTTGGGGTGGAACGAAGCAGCCGGACTCATCTACTCCGCTTTCGGGAGGACCATCCAGCAGAAGCGCGTGACGTACGACTTCCACCGCCAGATGGAGGACGCGGAGCTCCTGAAAACCAGCGAGTTCGGCAAGGCCGTCGTGGAAAACATGGGATAAAAAACATTTTGATTTATTTTTTTTATCTTGAATCGGTTGCGCATTTTTAGTCGTTTTTATCGAGTGAGGGGGGCTGTAGTTTTTTTTATTCTCGCTTCGTTGTTCGTGATTCTTCATGGCACAACGCGGAATCAGGGAAGTGGACTGCAAGCGCATGCTGGAAGCCTACTTCAGGCAACACTCCGAACTGAATGTGCCGTTGTCCTCCCCAGCAGTTCTCGTGGATGAAAAAACGGATTGGAACGCCCTTCCCAAACAATTCCCTTGGCTTTCCTCCTCAAAGCTCGTAGCCAAACCCGACCAGCTCTTCGGGAAACGCGGCAAAAACAACTTGGTGTTGCTCAATGCTTCTCTTGCGGATGCGAAAAAGTTTGTTATGGAAAGGCTGGGAAAAGAAGTCACCGTCGGAAAAACCACGGGAACGTTGACCCATTTCCTAATCGAACCCTTCATTCCCCACGAGGAAGAATACTATTTGGCCTTCCGCGCCCTGCGCGATTCGGATGAAATCCTCTTTTCAACAGAGGGAGGAATCGGCGTCGAGGAATCCTGGGAAAGCACGAAATCCCTGAAAGTGCCTTTGCTTCAACCGCTCGATAAAAACAAACTGGCCGCTTCTTCCCTTTTATCCGATGTTCCTTCCAGTAGAAAGGAGGCCTTCTCCTCGTTCATTTTCGGAATGTACCGCGC
>SBBD01000084.1 GCA_005239845.1 archaeon
CACGAGCGCAGTTTGCCTTTCAAGCGCACGCCCACGATTTTCGGCATTTTCATGAAAAAGGGGGCGCCGCCCATGGCAACGGCCACGTCCAATCCTCCTGCTCCGATAGCGAGGGAGCCCATGCCTCCAGCCGTCGGAGTGTGGGAGTCGGAGCCGATGAGCGTCACGCCAGGGACCGCGAAGCGTTCCAAGTGCACTTGGTGGCAGATGCCGTTTCCTGGTTTCGAGAAATAGGCGCCATATTTTGCGGCAACGCTTTGCAGGTAGCGGTGGTCGTCCGCGTTCTCGAAGCCCGTCTGGAGCATGTTGTGGTCCACGTACGAAACGGCTTGCGTCTTCACTCGCGGAATGCCCATGGCCTCAAACTGCAGGAAAGCCATCGTGCCCGTAGCGTCCTGCGTCAGCGTCTGGTCGATGCGGACGCCTATTTCCTTCCCTTCCTCGAGCTTTCCTTCCGCCAAATGCTCTGAAAGAATCTTTTCGGCAAGCGTCGCAGCCATCTTCGCCACCCTCCAAAGCAGGCGCGTTCGAAATATAAAAAGGTATGCGGATTTGGAGGGCGACGTAAAAACGGGGGAAAAGGAGGCAAAGAAGGGAAAAAAGTTCGTCTTTTGGTAAAGAAGGGTTCGGGGGCTTGAAAAGCGGGAGAGGATTATCGTTCCCTTTCGCGGGGCTTTTCTTTCGGAGCAGATGCGTTGAGGTATTCCAAAACTTCTTTTGGAAAGAATTGTTTTGCGCGCCTTCCGTAGAGGGCGACGACGCTCTGCGTGGCCTGGACGGAAAGGCGGTGGTGTTCCGCGTTTTGCGCGTGCAGCGCGCGCAGGTTTTCCAAGAATTCGCGGGGAAAGTGCCGCATGATCGTGGAAGTGCTTGCGAAAAATTGTAGGTAGTGATCATCGGCCGTGCCGGGAACGGGGTCGTGGCCCTGCAGGTAGGTGGAGTGCTCGAAGACGGGGCGGACGTCCGAGAAGGCCTCGGGAGGGTCACGTCTTGGAGCGAAATGGATGGCAGAAAACGCTTGGCGGAGGCGCTCGGACGAGGAATCCGGCAGGTTTTCGAGGAAGGTGTAGGCGGCTTGGTGGAAGGCGCTCGAAAGGTAGACGCGGGGGTCGTCAAACGTGCGAGGGTTTGCAACCACGCTGTAAGGGCCGTAAAAAGAATAGGAAGAGCGCACCACTTGGGCAGGCTCTTGGTTGGAGGGAATGTAGACGAGCCGAAAACGGTTTTTTTCCTTGACTGCGCTATGGAAAGAGGACAGCTCGCGGGCAAACGCCTCGAGTTTCTCTTGGGCGATGGGATGGTCCACGCCGAAGGAAATGCCGTGGTATTTGGGCAGCGTGCGGCCCCTTCCCAGCTTTGAAGTGATCGAAGCGGGAGCGCATTTCTCAAGAAGGGCAAGGGCGGCGGCGCTCAGGCCCCCCTGCCAAGCCAGCTTCAGAAATCTCCGGCGGTCCATGTAAAAAAATACGGAGCCAGAACCATTTAAACCGTGCGGGAGGCGAAAAAGAACGTATTAATAAGGTTTTTCGGAATGGAGGATTAGAGGAGAAGCTGGAGAAGGCACGGAAAGGGGAAAAGGGGGGACAGTTGACCGGTTGAATACATATGATCCTCATCGGGCTTACGGGAAGGAATGCGGCAGGAAAGACCACGGCCGCGGAATACTTGAAGGGCAAGGGCTTCTACTACAAGTCGCTTTCCGACGTGATACGGGAAGAGGCGAAGAAGAGGGGGCTGGAAGCCACGCGGGAAAACCTGATTGCGTTGGGCAACGAACTACGGGAACAATACGGTCCCTCGGCGCTCTCGGAATTGACGCTCGCCACCATGCAGAAGGACAAGAATTACGTCGTGGACAGCATCCGGCACCCCGCGGAAGCGCTGGCGCTCAAGAAAGCGGGCTCCTTCTCCTTATTCCACATTTTTGCCCCCGTGGAAGTGCGGTTCAAGAGGACGCTGGCAAGAAAAAGAACGGGGGATGCAAAAACGCTGTCAGAGTTTATTCGGCTGGAAGAACAGGAGTTCGCTAGCTCGAATGCGGCGGCGCAACAGCTCTTCGAATGCGAGCGCATGGCGGATAGGAAAGTGGAGAACACGGGCTCGGAAGAAGAGTTCAAGAGGAAGCTGGACCAGGCCTTGAAGGAAGTGCAACAGTCCTTTGCACGGCCCTCGTGGGACACCTATTTCATGGACATCGCGAAGCAAGTCGCGGCAAGAGGCAACTGCATGAAGAGAAAGGTGGCGAGCATCATCGTGCTGGAGAAGCGCATCATCAGCACGGGCTACAACGGCACGCCTCGAGGAGTGAAGAACTGCAACGAGGGCGGGTGTCCGCGGTGCAACAATTTCGCGGAAAGCGGAAAGAACTTGGAGGAGTGTCTGTGCTCGCACGGGGAGGAAAACGCCATCGTGCAGGCCAGCTACCACGGCATCAGCATCAAGGGCGCCACGTTGTACAGCACCTATTCGCCGTGCCTCTTGTGCAGCAAGATGATTATCAACGCGGGAATCAAGCGCGTCGTGTACAACGAAGCGTATCCCTTGCACGAAACCGCACTCAAGATGCTGAAGGAAGCGGGAGTGGAACTCGCGGAATTGAAAGTATGAAAAGACTCCCAGCTACGAATAGAAAGTGCGAGGGATAGGCAAGAGAACGTGCAAGCGGCGAATGCATATAGTTGCAACAGCGCGAGCGGCAGCGATAGAGACAGCAGGCAACGAATAGCAGACGGGCGAACCGCTATAGCTGCAGCAGCATGAGCGCCAGCAATATGGAGAGGACGAAGATGACGGGGGCGAAGATTTTTGCAATAGAGACGATGGCGCTTACCGTCGAGAGGAGTTCGGAGGTTCTGCCGGCGCCCAAGACTTCAATCGTGGTGCGCTTGTTGGACACGGCCGCCTCGCAGAACTCGAGGTCTCGAACCGCTTTCTTTACGGAGCGGACGATGCGCTGGCTGAGCTTGTCCCAGTCCACTCTGGAACCCAAAGGGTTGTGGACGGAGGAAAAGCTGTTCACGGAATGCGTGTCGGTAGTCAGCACGTCGCAGAAGGCGAAATGGAAAGCGGAAAGCAGGTGCAAGAGCAATTGCCTCCGGAACGGAGGGAAGACGTTGTTCGCATCCAGCAAAATGAAGCCGGCGCGCTGCGTTCCCACTTGGAAGACGGCCACCTTGAGGCCGGCCTTTCCCACGCCTTCTGTCGGCGTAAAGTCGGAAAGCGCGTCTTCCGCAACCCCTAGCTGGAATGGCCGTTTTTTGCGCGGGTCTTTCAAGGTAGAGAACAGGTCGTAGAACTCGAAGTAGTCCGGGCTTCCGCCGGCCATCTTGGGGTCGTCTCCCTTCGAGTTGTGCATGTCCACGAGGATGGGCTCTTCAAACCCCCGGCCGCGCAGTTTTTCCGCGAGGGAGATGCCGAGGGGAAGGGAAATGTCGTCCGTGGTATCCGGGGCTCTGGTCAAGGCGAAGAACGAGCGGCCCCTCTGGAAAGACAAGCCAGCGACCTTGGCGCTCTTGTGGGTGGCGTATAAGAACGAGGCCTTTCCGGAATAGTCTGGCTTGGAAAAGTTTTGAACCGTTTGGGTGAACTCGGCGGCGAGCCTGCTCGAGGAGAAGGAATAGACGGGGTTCAGGTCGTGGTTGGCGGTGCCGTGGAAGACCAAGGCAGGGCAATGGAGGGAATCCTGGACTTGCTTGGAAATCAAGTAAGGGAACTCGCTGCCTCCGACGTTCCCGAAAGGCCCGTAATGCAGGTGGGGCACGAGGAAGACCGCTTTCAACTTGCCGTTGCGCCTGCGGAAGGCGACCGTGCTCAAGAACGTTTCCGCGTCCTCGCCCATGCCTGCAAGAACGTCCTCGATGTCCTTTTTTCCATACACCAGCTGGGCAAAGAAA
>SBBD01000172.1 GCA_005239845.1 archaeon
CAACAAGACGATGAGGATTAACTCGAGTTCCGTCATGTGAATCACGCAATTACAAAAGGCTTGGCGCTGGCTATGTGAATACGAACTTTAAAAAAATGAAAGGAAAAGGAGGAGCTTTGGAGGCTCTCCCTTGACAGATTTACTGTAAGTCGAACCAGATGTCGTAGCTCGTGTACGTCGGAGTCTTTGCCACGATGATTTCGTAGCCGATGGTCCCGAAGCCGTTCGTGCTCGTGAACGCCCCGATGTCCGTGCAGAAGAAGTAGTTCGGCGCTCCCGCGGAAAGCGAGTCGTAGTAGATTCCCGTCATGCGGTTGTCCGTCGTGTTGAGCTTGTTTGTGCTGGCAATTCCACACACAGTATCTTGCGTGTCAAAGTGGTAGCTCGTGTTGTAGAATCCTGTGAGCGAAAAGTTGCCGTTCGTGTTGGATCCCGTCGTGGGCGCTGCCGTATAGGGCGCCGTGGGCGTGACTCCTGCCTTGAAGAAGTACAGCTTTCCGTATTGCACGTTTTTCTGGTAGAGCACGTTGCCTGTAGCCGTATTGTTCCTGACTTGCAGGGTCAAGTTGCCGTAGAAGCCGACATACATCTGCATGCGTCCTGTAACTGTCGTGTTCGAGCTCGTGCCGTTATTGGTAGGCACGGCCACGGCCGTGTTGTCGGACTGCTGGACGACGGCCACGACCCACGCCGACAGCGCGAGCACGGCTAGTAGCGACCATACGCTCCAATACTTCATGTTCCTCGGACCTGTGAATGGGTTGCGAACAGCCTTCACGCTGTCCTTACAACGCCTTAACGTGGGTTGAACCCCATAATCATCTGGTAGTATATAAACGTTTTGCCTTGCCGAAAAACGAAAACGGGCTCGTCGTTTGCCTGCCGTCCTTCCTCTCAAAAAAGCGGGAGGAAAGAGTAGGTTTTTAAGGGCTCTTCCAGTAACGAATCCGAGGTTTTCGAGAGGCATTTTTTTGCTTGCCGCTAGAGAGGAGGGGGGTCGTACCGTTACGTGAGGCCGCTAGCTAGGAAGAGAAGCCAGACATCCATGCTTTTTTCGCTAGTCTGGGTCACCTTTTTTTCAGGCCTCTTGCTGCAAACTTTTGGCATCGTAACGCTTCCTGCAACGCAAGAACTTCAAGCACCCACGCCAGCTCCGCATCCTTCTCTTGCCCCTGAACTTCCGACGCCCGCTCCTTCTCCTGAACTCACGGTTCCAACTGCCGCTCCTGCTCTCCCTGATTCTTTGTCTTCTCCAACCATCCCCTCTCCGGATACGCCTTTTCCTACTCTTGACGTTACGGTAGAGCCCTCGCCTACCATGGAAGTAACGCCTGCCCCCACTTCTGACACTTCCCCTCTTCCTTCCGAGACGCCTACGCCGACCACGGATGCCACGCCTGCCCCGACTCCGGAACTTACTCCTACTCCGACCCTTGAAATCACGCCTTCTCCAACCGACCTTCCCAACGCTACGATTACTCCCTCGCCAACGGAAATTCCAAACGTTACTCTTATTCCGACCCCAAACGTTACGGTGACTCCTTCTCCAAGCGCCACCATTACTCCTTCTCCCACCGGTTTTCCCAATGCCTCGGTTACGCCTACTCCGACGGCAACGGCTACTCCCACTCCGCTTCCAGAAAACGGCACCAAATTGTCTCTCGACATTCCTTCCTCCGTTTACGCCGGCCAACCTTTTGATGCAGTTGCCTATCTCGAGGACTGGCAAGGCCTCCCTGTTTCTTCCGCTTCCATCTCCTTGAACGTGACTCCCTTCTTGCTCCTAGAAAACGAAACCAACTTTACGACGCTGCAATCCCTTGCCTATTTTGGAGTTACGGACGCGAATGGAACGGCGGCTTTTCCCCTGCAACTCGAACAAGGAATTTACGTTTTGAATGCGGAGTTTGAAGGGAATGCTGGGCTGGGGTTGCTGGAATCTAAGACGCGGGCGGTCCTCGAGGTTTTCCCTGCTTCGAATGGAACGGAACTCAACCAGACGCTCAATGACACCAACGCCACGAACGATACGCTTCCGCTTGCTTTTCTCTCCTTAAATCTTCCGGCAAGCCTCCTGAAAGGCGAATTGCTTTCCGTTGTGGTTTCCGCGCAAGCCAATGAATCCAACTTTTCCGTGACGCTTCAAGCGCCTCCCGAGGACTTGGTTTTGCTGAGCGGCTCCCTTTCTTTCGCGTGCGACTTTTCCTGCACGCAAACCCTCGTCTTTGACACCTCGAATGCCTCCTTAGGAAGACACGATTTTGACGCTTTCCTTTTCCTCTCCAACCAGACGCTCAACACATCGAATTCTACACTCATCCAGTTGCCCACCCTTCTAACGCTTAATCTCAACACTTCTTTTCCAGCCAACAACGAAACCCTGCAAGCCACGGCTCTCCTTTCCCTCCAAGATGGAACGCCTCTTGCCCGGCAATCCGTTTCCTTCTCCTTAGACAACTCGTCCCTTTCCACGCTCTCGACGGATGAAAACGGTTCCGTGCTCCTGGAATATCTCGTTCCTCCGGAATTGCAGGGAACGCATTCGATTATGGCGGAATTTCGGGGAACCGATGAACTGGCCTCCTCGACGGCTACCACCCGCTTTTCCGTCAACGG
>SBBD01000121.1 GCA_005239845.1 archaeon
CCTTTGCGCTCTTCGGGCTTTTAAATCCTGTGGCTGAAGACGAGGAACGGCTCGCCGTGCCCTCGTGCCGCTTAACCGGGTCGCCGGCAGCGCCGGGGCTAAGGGTCCGTGGTTTGCCCGTGTGTTCCTTCGCGTTATCAGAACGGCTTGTGCTCCGCTTGCTTGTGCTGGTGCAGCCCGATCTCATAGATGGCGTTGAACACGTTGAAGACGGCGGGCTTGGCTTCCTCCGTGATGCGGTAGAGCAGCGGGTAGGTCTTCTCCTGCAGCTTCCCCGTCCCCCTGCAATAAATGCATTCTGCGGCTTGCGTGCCGTAGTTCTTCCTTCCCGTGGCCATGCAGTACCCGCAGTCCTGCACTTTCGTGGAATTGCAGACGACGCCCTTCTCCTCGAGTTCCTTCAAGACCTGGCAGGCTCTTGCCGCCGTGATGTGGCAGTGCCTCGCAATTTGTGCGGGGTACCCTTGGCCGTTGATGAACAGGAACCGCAAGGCGAGCAGCGTGGCTCCCTTGAAGGGCGAAATGCTGGGCGTTTTGGCGCGCGCGTTGCGTTCCACCACCTGCATGAGCGTGGCTTCCTTCGCGTTCTCCGGCTTGGAGTTTTCGAGGTGAATGTTGTTTTCCATGCGGATTCCCTTGTCTTCTTCCAAGCGGCCTTTGCTTGCGGTGCGGAAGAGGCTAGAAACAAGTGAGGTTTATAAATTTATCTTAAACGCTGCGGCACGTGAGACAAAAAATTAAATTGCTTGCAAATCATTGCCCGGATGCGCCTCCTCGCCCATCCCCGTTTCCATTTCCTTACTTTCCTTTGTTCTTTCCCTTTTTCCTCTCCATCAGGGGTTTTTTTAACTTGCCTTTCTCCTTTATTGCGGGTTCCCCATGCGTTTGCTGCAGTTGCACTGCGATTTTTTCGAGTACCGCGCGGAGAAGAAGGCGGTCAAGCAAGGCTTTGACGAGCTCTCGCCGGAAGCCTTGAAGCAGAAGCACCGCTTCGAGAACGTGCTGGTGCTCTTCACTTCCGTGGAAAAAGGGGACTCGGAGGAAACTGCGAAGAAGGCCGCGCTGGAAGTGAAGAAGAATTTCCATGAAGTCCAGGCAGCCACCGTCCTCGTCTATCCCTACGCGCACCTTTCTTCAAACTTGGCCAAACCCTCGGAAGCGGCGCGGGTTCTTTCGGCGTTCCTGCATGAAGTGCGTGCGTTCGCCCCGCATGCCGAGAAAAGCCCGTTCGGGTGGTACAAGAGTTTCGAGCTCAAGTGCAAGGGCCATCCGCTCGCGGAACTCAGCAAGACCATTTCGTTGGAAAAAGACAAGGAAAGCGGACGCGGGGAGGAAGATAAACCGGGCGGGAGTCTTGGGGAAACACGCGCTGCTCCGGAAAAAGAAGTCGTTTCCCAGTCCTTGAAGAAGGAGGAATTAAGCGCTTCGCTCCAACAGGAATCCAAGCTCCAAAGCGAGTTCTTCATCTTTTCTCCAGATGGCAGCCTTGTGCCCGTATCGAATTTTGACTATGGAAACCAGGTCATGCTCAAGGCGTTAGTGGATTACGAATTAAAGAAAATCCGAACGTATGCGGAAGAGCCGCCGCACATTAAGCTCATGCGTCAACACCATTTGGTTGTTCACGAATCTGCCAGTGATTCCGGAAATATGCGCTGGATGCCCAAGGGGCTTTTAATCAAGCGGTTGCTGGAGAAGGCGGTAACGGACCTTTGCGTCGGTTATGGCGCATTGCAAGTAGAAACGCCGATTATGTACGACTATGAGCACCCGGCGCTTCGCAGTTACCTGAACCGTTTCCCGGCCCGCCAGTACACCGTCAAAAGCGATGAAAAGGAATTCTTTTTGCGGTTTGCCGCCTGTTTCGGAGGGCTTCTTTTCGCCCACGACCTGACGATTTCGTACAAAAACCTTCCCCTGCCCATTTACGAAATCACCCATTACTCTTTCAGGCGGGAGCAGAGTGGAGAATTGGTAGGGCTAAAGCGGCTGAGGGCCTTCACCATGCCCGACATGCACACGTTGTGCGTCGATTTCCAGCAAGCCAAAACCGAGTTTGAAAAACAGTATGCGTTGTGCCTAGATTGGAACACGGATTTGGGGATTGATTTCGAAATCGCCTTTCGGGCGCAAAAAGAGTTCTTCCACGAGAACAAGGAATGGTACCTCCGCATGGTTCAAAAGATGGGCCGGCCCATTTTGGTCGAACTCTTCGATTTGCGGTACGCCTATTTCATCACCAAATTCGAGTTCAATTACGTCGATACGGCCTTGAAGGCCTCCGGCTTGTCCACTGTGCAAATTGACGTGGAGAACGGCGAACGGTTCGATATCAAGTATACGGACGTTGACGGCAAGAAAAACCACCCCTTGGTGTTGCACGCCTCCATTCCCGGTGCCATCGACCGCGTCCTCTACGCGCTGTTGGAACGCGAGGCCGGCAAGACGCGGCAAGGAAAAACGGCCTTGTTCCCACTCTGGCTTTCACCGACGCAAGTTCGTCTCATTCCCGTAAGCAACAAGCAAAATGAGTTCTGCGAAGCGCTCTTAGGCGAACTGCGAACGCACCGAGTGCGCGCAGATTTTGATGATCGGGCGGAAACCCTTAATAGTAAAATCCGAGGAGCCGAACAGGAATGGGTGCCTTACATCGTCGTCGTAGGAGAAATAGAAGTGGCCAGCAAGCAGCTCGCCATCCGGCGCCGAATAGATGGAAAACAACAGCATATGACGTTGCAGCAGCTCGTGGGACAAATTGAAAAAGAAACGGCCGGAAAACCCTTCGAACGGCTCTCCTTAAGCGACCATTTGAGCCGGCGTCCCGTGTTCTAACGGAAAGAGCATGCGCTTGTTTCCAATCCGTTGCTCTCGAATTTTTGAGCTTGAAAGTTTATCCAGTTGTTCGGACACTGTCGTCAGCCCCCGGTTCAAACGCTTAAAAACTTGCTCTGGCTCAGTATTTAGAAACTCGAAATGCAAAAAGCCTTCCTTTTCATTCTGGTGTTGCTTATAGGCGTCCAGCACGTTCACGCGGACTGCAAGTCGTTCGTGAGGAACGGTTTTCCTTTAGGTATGACGCCCAGTGTGCAAAACCTTTCCATTCTTCACACGACTCCCACCGCCATAAACGCGTCGTTCAGCGTCTACGTGGAAGGCGACGCTTCCGGGGGAGACTTGGGGGGCTGTCGCGTGAGCGTGGAAGTGGAAGGAGAACTCAACGGCACCTCGCTCCAAATCCTTCCCGAACGCCTGGAAACCGGCTTGGGCTGGAAGGACGTTGCCGTCACACTGCTTTCCGTTCCAGAGCCTCCGTATGGGAACAGCAACGTCTTCCTGAAGCTGACGGACATCGACAACCCCCGCACCATCGTGCGCATTCCGCTCTCCATTGAAAACCAGTTTGTCCCGCCCACTCCCACGCGTCCCCGGCAGCTTACACCTTCACCTACCCCTTCCATTACAGGAAACGAGGCGGCTTCCCCAACGCCGCCCCCTTCTCTGGTAGAGAAAGTGCAAGGCCTCGGCAAGGAACTCGAGGAAAGCTCCACGAAGTACGTGGTGGCCCTTCTCGCCGTCCTTTTCCTCGGCGTCCTGTTGTGGATGGGCTTCAAGACCCTCCAACGCGACTAAAAAACAAAAGCGATTTTATGCCTCCTATGCCTTTTCCCTGCGGGTTTCCCCGTGTTTCGCTCGTTTTTTCCGTTTGAAGGGGTGATGGATTTGACTTCGTTTGCAGAAAACGTGTGGCGTCTTACCTCCCGGATTCCGAAGGGCCGCGTCTCGACCTACAAGGAAATCGCCCGTTCCTTGCATTCCAGGGGCTATAGGGCCGTGGGTCACGCCTTGCACGCCAACCCGCATCCCCTTCGCGTGCCTTGCCACCGCGTCGTCTGCAGTGATGGGAGCCTGGGAGGCTATGCGTACGGGAAAAAGAAGAAGCAGCGTCTCCTGCAGGCGGAAGGCATTCAAATAAAGGCTGGAAAAATCGCGGACTTTAAAGCCAGGAACTATCGTTTATCCGCCTGACCGACTTACTTGGTGTGTTTCTCTTGCTGTCCCGCCTCCCTCTCGTCGATGCGCTTCCCGTGCGCGAAACGTGGGATTTAGAGCGAGTGAAAGCGCTGGCGTCCCTTGCGGGGCTCTCCTTTCCTGCGGAATACGTCCACGTCGTGGGAACGAACGGCAAAGGGTCCACTTCCGCTTTCCTGGAACGCATGCTCCGCGAGCAAGGCCACCGCGTCGGCCTCTATACTTCCCCCCACCTTTCCGCCTACAACGAGCGCATCCTTCTCCAAGGAAAAAACGTTTCGGACAATCGCCTGCTGGAACTACAAAAAGAAGTGGCTCCCCTGCTTCAAAAAATGAAAAAGGCAGGCAAGCCCCCGAGCCCGTTCGAAGCCTTCACGGTCCTTGCCCTGCAGTACTTCGAGCAGGAACGTGCAGACCTCGTGGTGTTGGAGGCAGGCCTTGGAGGAAGGCTGGACGCCACCAACGTTTGCCCCGGAAAAACGACTATTTTGACTTCGGTTGCCTTCGACCACACCGAATATTTGGGGCACACGTTGGAAGACATCGCGAAAGAGAAGGTCGGAGTCGTCAAGCGAAACGCAAGCGTAGTCAACGGCGCCCTGCAGCCCGTCGTGGTAAAAACCGTTGCTTCCGTATGCCAGAAACGGTTCGCCCGCCTTTATTCCCTCGGCAGAGATTTCTCGTTTTCCAACGTGCAGTGCACGGAAAAACAAACCACGTTCGACTATGCGGGCCTGCATCATTCGTTGTCCGCCGTTTCCTTGTCGTTGTTGGGAGCCCACCAGTCCCACAACGCCTCCTGCAGCCTCGCCGCCCTCGAATGCCTGCAAGAACGCGGCTTTCCCGTGTCCGAGGCCTCGCAACGTCAAGGCCTGCAACGCACGCACTGGCCCGCCCGTTTGGAAATCCTGCAGGAAAAGCCTTTGGTGGTCGTGGACGGGGCGCACAACGTCCACGGGGTTGAGGCGCTCAAAAACGCCCTTCAACACATCTTCCTGAAAAAAGGGCGGCGCTTGTTTTTAGTGTTTGGGGTGCTGGCCGACAAAGCGTATGAAGAAATGCTTTCCGAGCTGGCGCCCCTTGCCTTTCGCGTGGTGCTGACTACCCCGGAAAGCGACCGGGCGCTCCCCCCCGAAAAATTGGTTCCCTTCCTCGAGCGCCAGCACGTCTCTTGCCAGGTTTGTCCTGCGATTCCAGGGGCGCTGGATGCCGCCTTGGCCCTCGCTTCCCCCAACGACATGGTTTTAGTGGCCGGTTCGCTGTACCTCGTAGGGCCTGCAAGACAACGCTTAATAAAAAACCCCCGCTCAATGGCTGTTTAATAAAACGGGTTTCCTTATTCCATTTCAGATAAACTCACTTTTTTTAAAAATCTGTTGGGAGAAAATGCTCATGCCGGAAGACTTGATGGAGAAAATGACCCGCCTCTGCACGCGGAGAAGGATCCTGTTCCCTACTTCGGAAATTTACGGGGGCTACGCGGGCTTCTTTGACTACGGCCCCTTGGGCGTGGAACTCAAGCGCAATCTGGAGCAGGCGTGGTGGGACTTTTTCGTAAGGCAACGGGAAGACGTCGTAGGAATCGACGGGGCCATTATCGCCTCCCCGAAAGTCTGGGAAGCCTCTGGACACCTTCAAGCGTTCAACGACCCGTTAGTTGCCTGCAAGAAGTGCAAGGCCCGCTTCCGCTTGGACCACGTGCTGGAGGAAGAGCTCCGCATTTCCGTGGAAGGCCTGCCCCACAAGAAGCTGCAGGAGCTGCTGAAAGAGAACACGATGGCGTGCCCGAAGTGCAAGGGCTCCCTCGAGGAAGGAACGCCCTTCAACCTCATGTTCAAGACTTCCGTGGGCGTGGCGGAGGGCGAGCAGAAGGAAGCCTACTTGAGGCCGGAGACGGCGCAGCTCATCTTCAGCAACTTCAAGTACGTCCAACAAGCGTCCCGCAAGCGCCTTCCTTTCGGCATCGCGCAAATGGGGAAAGCGTTCCGCAACGAAATCGCGCCCCGCAACTTCGTTTTCAGAAGCCGGGAGTTCCACCAAATGGAAATCGAGTACTTCGTGCACCCGAAACGCCTGAATGAATGCCTGATTCCCGCGGAATGGCTGCGGCAAACGGCTCTCGTGCTGACTTCCGAGGACCAGCAGAAGGGACAAGTGGGTTCCTCCCTTTCCTTTCAGGAAATCAAGGACCGGAACCTCGTCAAGACCCAATGGCATCTCTACTGGATGGCGTGCTGCTGGCATTGGCTGCTGCAGCTGGGAATCGACGCCTCGCACGTGCGGCTTCGGCAGCACGTGCCC
>SBBD01000166.1 GCA_005239845.1 archaeon
CCGTAAGCATAGGTTACTAAAATAGCATACCCTGAAAAAACAGGCGAGAGGTTGGATTCTTACATGCAAGAGGATTTGATAGGCTTTACAATTGTAACGCGCTCTATTGCGGATTGCTATGCCGTGGTAAAAGCGCTTCGGGGAATCGGCATATTGACGCATCAGTCCGTCCGTCAGTCTACGATCTGGTAGGTCTGGAACTTCTTCTTCGTCTCCTGCCAGTCCTGCCTCGTTTTCTCTTCCACGACGTGTTTCGCGGCAAGAAAGCCCATGTCCATGCAGTGGTCCATGTTGTTGTAGTTGAACAGGCCTTGCCTGCCGATAGTCAGAAAGTTCTCGAGGGACTCCAAGTAGGCGGCCACTTCATTCAGGTTCTTGTCGAAACCAATGTCATACACGGGATACTTGTTGCGCAGCCTCACCGCAAAATACTCGGCCACGTCCTCCTTTTTCAGGATGCCCACCTTCTCGAGATCTGCAACAGCACGCTCGAACAACTCGGAATCCGTTGCGTTCCACGCCCAATCCCCTTTTTCCTTCTGCACCATCTCCAACGAGCCGCCACCCACTTCCGTGGAAGGGCTGCAGGTGATTTCCACCATGAGTACCGTCTTGTCTGCAGGGCCCATCTCGCTGCTGAAGCCCTTCTGCTCGCTCAAACGGTTGAACACGACTTCCTTTTCAGGATAGAAAATCCAGTTGTCCTCAAAAAGACGGGGCTTGTTCACTACAAGATAAAGCACGATGAGGCCGCGGTAGCGTAAACGGGCGGCTGCCTGCAATACGTTTTCGGGAGGCACGGGACGCAACAGCTTGACGACCTGCCCCAAGTGGATGGAGGAAACGACAAAATCTGGCGAGGTGCTTTTGCGTAATCCATTCTTCTCGTACGTGACTTCCGTCACGCGCCTGCCCTCCAGCTTCAATTCCGTGGGCCACGCCTTCAAGTGCACGCTGCCCTTGTTCTGCAGGATGCGTTCCGCCATTTTTTCGGAGAGGCGGATGCATCCCTTTTTCGGGTAGTAGAACGCGTGCGCCGTGATTTCCTTCTTGTTCTTCTCGCCAAGAAACATGCGCTTGACGAGCTCGGAAAGCGAGGGAATGGAGACGCGGATGCGCGCGAGTTCCGCATCCAAACCGTTCGGGTCCACGCCCCACACTTTTTCCGCGTACCCCTTGAACACGGCCTCGTAAATCTGTTTCCCGAAGCGGTTCGTCAAGTATTTCTCATAGGAATAGTCTTCCGGGTGCCCAAAAGTGCGGAAAGTCGCCGCTTTCGCGTAGCTCAAGCCGAACCCCATCGCCTGCAAAGGAGGGACGCTCGTCAGGAGGGCAACAGGCTTGAAGGGATAGTTGAAGTACTTTCCGAGGATGCGGATGCGGCTCTTCTTGGGGAGTGCTTGCAATTCGTCGCCTAATAAGGCCTTAATCTCCTCCAGGATGCCGGACAGTTGCGTGTAAATCTTGTGCGGCCCCAAGTCCACTTTATAGTCGCCGGAAGTGCCCGAGTGCGTAAAGCTGGCCGCCGTGCCACCCACGTGGTCCCTTTTTTCCAAGACTTCGACGTTCCAGCCGGATTCCGCGAGCTTCCAGCCCGTGGCCAAGCCCGTGACTCCGCCGCCCAAAATAATGGTGCGCTTATTTGTCATAGAATGGTTCAACCACAGCATTGCTGCAAAACGGAAAAAAACGAAATTTCTCACGCCTTATCTTATTTTTTGCGCGCCACCACGACGCTCTGCGACGCGTAATATTTTATCTGCTGGTTCTGCAAGCGCAAGGCGGAGACGATGGTGTTCATGATTTTGTAGAGGGCGGGGCTGTAGGGCTGCAAACGGAAAACCAAGTAGCCGAGGTTCAGCTTCTGCCAGTGCCGCTTTTCGAAGAACGGCTGGAAGCCGTTGCGTTCCAGCATCAAGCGAATGGTTTTCGGGGTGAAGTACCACAAGTGCACGCTCAGCAAGAACCACCACTTGCGTCCCGCGAGCCGCGCCAGCTTGCTCCCGAAGTTCGGATAGTTCACGACGAGCAGGCCGCCGGGCTTCAAGATGCGGTAGGCTTCCTTCACGTCCGCGGTCGGGTCGGGCACGTGCTCCAACACGTCCCAAAACGTGACGACGTCGAAGGAATTTGCCGCATATTTTGCGGTGTGCAGCGTTCCCTGCCGTGAATCCACGCCCAGCTTTTCCCGCCCGTATTTTGCGAGCCAGTGCGAGGGCTCTACGCCGTGCGCCTGCCATCCCCTTTCTTTCGCGGCCTTCACGAAGAACCCCGCAGCGCACCCCACGTCCAGCAACTTGCCCTTTTGAGGAAGAAACGTTTCAATCAGTTTGACGCCGCTGACAAAGGTAGCCATCCTTCCTGCAGACTGGGAAACGTACGTTTCGTCTTCAGCGGAAGCATAGCCTTTCACGATGCGTTCCGCTTTCAGGCGGGGGTTCACGTACACGAAGCCGCAGCGCTTGCAGCGCACGACGCGATCGGTTAGCACTTCGTTGCCGGAAGCGGAAAAGCTCTCCTCGCGCGCGACGTGCCCCGAGAGCGCATCGTACACTACCGCGTAATCGTCCGCGCCGCACAGGTTGCAGTTCACGTGTTCCAACACATCCGACGCCGCGCGTTTTGCGGAAGCGTTGGAATGCTTGGAAATCTTGGATGCGGGTTTTTTGCTAGGCATGCATGAATCCCTCGAAAAAAAGCAGGTAACCTATTGCTCGGGGGAAGGGGCTTTAAAACCATTTCGAAAAGGGGAAGACGATTTCCTACGGTTTATGAAAATGCGCTTCCAATCGCAGAAAAGGGCGGGAGGGTTGGCCGCAAGAGCCCCACGGACTACGTTCTCGCGTAAATGGAGATGCCGCGTTGGTCGTAGAGGAGGCGATAGTTTTCTTCCGGAAAATAGGGGTCGAACTTCCACGCATCGTAGGAACTCTTGAGGACGCACGTTTCTGAAATTGGCGCTGAATCGGTAAAGTACGAGACGGGACGCTTGGCGTAATGAATGGCGACAGCCGGAACGTTGGAGAAAATGCTTCCAGGGCAGTTTGCCGCCACAAAAGAGCCGGCTTCCGCATATGCTACGTGCTTTTCATATTGCGTATAGACGCCTAAAACGAGCACGAGCCCCAGCAGCGCGTTCAATAAAACGGTCGCTGCGGCCAACGGGTTCCAAGAAAAGCGTTTGAGGAACGGCAAATGCGGCCGAGTGCCTTTCGCTCCAACGATGGAGTGCGCTGCAAGAATGCAGAGAAAGGGAATGGCAGGCACGAGGTAGCGGAAGAGCCTGAAGTTGAACATTCCATACAGCTCCATGGAGAGCACGATTCCAAAGACGGCAAGGGAAAGAAGTGCAAGAGAAGGGGAAAGCAGGTCATGTGGTTTTCTGAGGTAGGGCAAAACCCAAGGGAAGGCGAAGGCCAGCGTAAACGGAAGCAAGAGCAAATAGCTGGGAATCTGGTCCGGCAGGGAAAGGTCGCCCTGGCGAACGTTCACTTGGGCCGCTACGAAATTCACAATGCGTTCAACGGCATTTCCAGAGGAAGGGAGGACGAGAACAAACAGGGCAAGCAGCAACAGGAATGTGGAGATTCCCACGGCAGCAGGCAGAGAAAAGATCAAGCCGAGTTTGCGTTTATTCCACAAATACAGGAGGGCGATGAGGAACACGTAGAGGCCGATGAAGCGGGTGAAGACGAGTAGCGCAGAAGCAGCTCCAAACAAGGCGAAGTTAACCGAGGACGGCGTACGGACGGTTCTTTCCAGCAAACCGACGGACAACACGAGGAGCGCAAGGAACAAGGGTTCGGTGAGCACGCGCGTGGATAGGAAGAAAACGAAAGGGTTCGAGGCAAAGAATAGGGCGCTCCAATACGCTGCCTCCTCTCCCAACAGATTTTTGGTGAAGAAATAGCTGAGGACAACAGTAAGGGCATACAAAACCAGGTTCAAGAGCTTGCCCGCGAGCTCCACGTCTCCAAGGAAGGGAAGGAGCCACGCAACCATTTGGGGAAACACGTAGAACCTGCCGCTCTCGCCCTCCAGAATGAGGGCCGGGTCCTGGCGTTCCAGCGCGTCCGCCGCATTCATGTACGTATATTCGTCCATCGCAAATACGCGGAAGTGCAGGGAAAGCAAGGCTAACGCCAAAAAAAGGAGAAGGAAGGGGAGTGCTTTTTTCAGCGGGAAGGAAAGCATAGGGATGACGTTCTAGCGGGCCAATCGATTATTTCTTTAGCAAGGGTTTCGCGAGGCTGTTGTTCACCCACTCCTTCCACTCGCGGAGCAAGCGGGCGTGTTCCACCGCACCGCTTTCCTCGCGCTGGGACTCCGCGAGCAGCAGGTATTTCGCATGGGCCTTGATCGTGTTTTCCGCCTCCAACAATTTGGGAAGGTCGTACTTGCGCCTCATTTCAACAAGGTACTGCTTGCTTTCCGCCCTCGCTTTGATTTCGCTCCAAATTTGTTCCACCGAAAGGCCGCGGTTGCGCTGCAGGCGCTTCATCCAATCCGATTCCTTGATGCGCTCCTCGAACATTTCGAGCTCGTCCTTGCGCGCGTCGAACTGCATCCACTGCAAAAATCCGCCTTCGCGCTGCGGGTCCTCGTTCCAATACTTGCCTATTTCCGTCACTTCCACGAGCCTCCGGCTCCGTTTCAGCGAGCCCTGGAAGCGGATGGGTGCTGCCACGACTGCGAAGTCCGTGGCCTTGAAGGACGTCGTAGGCACGCCCAAGTCGTTGACGACGCGGTCCCAGATGCTGTACGCGCTCTCGCCGTGGATGGTGCCCATGACCACGTTTCCCACGGCTCCGACGCGCATGGCCTCATAAAGTGCTTTCGCTTCCAGGCTTCGAACTTCCCCGACGATCAAGACGGAATCGCCCAGACGCAACGCCGTACGCAAGGCATCCTCCGCGCTTACTTCAGATTCGCTCTGCATTCCTAGGGGGGGCCTTGTTTTCAGTCTTTGAATATTGAACCCCAGGCGCTTGAGCTGCGGCACGGGTAGCTCCTGGGTGTTGTGCGCGATGATGTTCTCGCAAACGAAGTTCTCGCACCCGGGAACCGAGAAATCGTAGACGTACGTTTCCTCAACGGGCACTGGCTCCACTGAATAGACTTGGTCCCAATAGATGTCCGATTTTGCTAGCTGCGAAAAATAGCCCTGCAGCGCTGTCTGCGACAAAGCCGACGCCATTTGAAGGAGCTTCCGCCTTCCGATGCGGTTCTGGCGCACGAGATAATCCTGCCTGTTGAACCCTTTCGTGCTGGCCGCTAGCGTCTCCAGCAGCTGGCGCGGCAGAGGGATGACGTCTGTAGAATCGTGTGTCGACTGCCGTGAGACCAGCCGCCGCAGGGCCGCGTTCTTTCTTTCCTGGAGAAAGCCCACGGCCTGGAACTTTTCAAGGAACTGATTCGCTGAAATTGCTATCGACCGCATTCCCGTGCTGCTCGGCCCGTGTCCGCGCGCTACAATCCCCAGCCTGAGCAAGAGCGTTCTTACTCCCGCCAGCAGTTCCCCTGAAACACTGCAGGCGGTAACTTCTTTCTTTCCGGCGTATCCGTCCCCGCTGAAATAGCCCTTGAGCAACTCGGAGACTCCTGCATCGGAAAGGCCGAACGCCCAATCGGGCACTCGCTTGGAGAAGGAATCCCCCTCCAGCCCCAATCCATTGCGAAGCGCCCAAACTAGCCCCGTGTTGGAGACAATCCTTGAATAGCCGTCGGAGTGCTGCCTGCTGACGAGGCCGAACGGCGCGACGGCGGCATCCACGGCCTTTACCTCCTCCGGTTCCCCAGCAGCGATGACGACCCCGTATTTCCCATCATAACAGCCGTCAGCCAACCACAACCCGATTAGGTTGAGGAATGCAGGCGAAATCCGGAGTTTTGCCGGGATTGCCTTTGATTTCCCGTCCAGCTTGAACTTGACCTCCTTCATGCAGAGCAACTCCGGGAAATCGCGGGCAACCCACATTGGCAGGATACCTTTCCGTAGCCAATTCTGGACTGTTCCCTTTGAGTTACCGTTCTCTCTGGCCTTATCCATCAGTGCCTTTCTGTGGGCGCGCCCCCATGCCCGGTATTCCTCGCACTGCAGGAAAGCACTACCTGGCAATTGGCAGCGTTCAAGCACGTCAATCTCTGGCAAGCCCGTTGAATCATCGCTTGGAAGCCTGCGCGGCACCGCCAGGAAGTCGCCGGGCTTGAGCTTGGAAGTCTTGATCGGCTCGACGCCGAAATTTCCCAACGTGAACAGCGAATGATCTCCCGTCACCTTCAAGTGCCTGCCAGTCCTAGTGACCACCTCGTATAGGGGTTTAGATACGCGGTGCCGGATGAATTGTGTAACTGGCTGCAGCGAAATCTTGTTTTCGGCATCCAAAGCGAAGACGCGCACGCCCTCGGGATTTGTGCGCAAAACGTCCTTTCCGCCGATATTTTCGGTTCCATATTCCTCAAGCAAGCCATCCACAAGCTTCCCGACAGTGGTTCTTTGGAGTCTTCCGCCGCGCTCCACCATCAGCTCCGAATCACCGGTCACGCTATCCTCCTGCACGATTATCCTGAGGTTCTGCGAGATTTCCTGCATCAAGGCCTGCAGCAGGCTCGTCTTTCCCGCTCCTCTGGAGCCCACGATGAGCATACTCGCCTGCGCGTCCACGAAGAAGCTCAAGAGCCCTGCCGCCATCGGAGAAAACATTTTCTGTTCCAGGAACTGCGCCAGCGTCCACGGCGTCTCCTTGTGCAAGCGGAAGGCGAACGCCGTGCCGTCTACTGCAAGAGGCCTGCCGATGGCGGCAATGCGCGTCTGCAAGTCCGCCAAGTCGAAGTCCAGAATGGGGTGCGCCTCGTCGAAAGGCCTCCCAGAAAGCGAGCGGAACCGCGAAATCGTGCTTTTGGCCTCCTCTTCCGAGAAGATGACGTTGGTCTGGCACTGCCCGTACTTCGAATGCACGACGTACATGGGCTTTTCTCCGAGTGGCGAGTCAATATAGACGTCCGTCAACTGGCGGTCGCTCAACAGGATTTCGAGGATGCCGAAGCCGATGGTGTACCTTGCCACAATCGTGGCCAGCTGGTCCCGTTCCTCGGAAGTCAAGGAAATCCGGTTGCGCTGTCCCAAGTCCCCCAGCGTCGCATTATAGATTTTCCCGAAATACCTCCGCGCTTGCTGCATGTCCAAAAACGAGACGGAAGTGGGGCGGTGCGTGGCCACGACTTCCTTCGTCTTTTCCAGCAAAAAGTACTTCTCGGGAGCCAGCGTGTACTCGGGAGGATTGATGTAGTACATGTACTCCACTTTCTCGGGATGCCGGTAAATGAAGACGGTGGTGCCGGCCACGTCGTACTGGTCCACGAGCTGCAGGTTCTCCACTCCCGCGAAAAAGATGCGGCTGCCGATGAAGGAAGGCTTGATGGCCGCCTCGAAAAACGCGTGGTAAATGGCCCGATCTTGCGGGATTTCCGAGAGCTGGACGAGGTACTGCTTCATTTGCTGGATGATGGACGTCTTCTCCAGCTCGCTGCGCAGGAAGTCAAGCGTCTTCAAGTAAACGGCAAGGTCCTCTTTCTGTTCTTGAGGCAACGGTTCGAGTTTCTGCCCCTCCTCCTTCAGAAGCTGGAGGAGGAACAAGTAGGCCTTGAAGAAGTCCCCTGGAAGTAAGCCGAGGAACTGCATGACGGCGTCGTGCCGTTTCGCCAACAGCCTGCTTTCCGTCGTCTTCCCTAAATTGCTGGGAGCCCACACGGCCTCGTTCTCGAACTTGTTGACCAAATCCGCGACCTGGCGCAGGAAGCGGGTCTGCTCGTCGTCGTAGATGCGTTCGTAGTATTCGCTCAAGACGATTTCGTCCGCGTCCACCTCGCGCAGTTTTGAGACGACGTCCTGCATGCAGGCGGCATATTGCGCCACGTCCGCACCGTAGGGCGCTCCCTTGTAGTTGATGACCAGCTGCTTCCTCCCGCCCTCGCTCTTGACGACGTATTCCCCTACCATGCCCTTCCACTCCCAACGAACATAAGTTCTACCCTAACGGCCGAGCCCCCTATTCCCTGCTCATACACTTTCCAGACTCGAATGCCCCGCCGTCTGCCTTTCGCTTTTCGCGATGGATGCTCCGACCGTACGGTCGTCCTGCCCCGCATTATGCAAGCGGTTTATAAAAGCCCTCCGAAATAAGGAAAAAACATGGTGGAAATGCAGGAACCTGAAAACGCTTCCCCTCGAGTCACGCCAACGGCTTTTCAAGCTGGCGGACGCTGTACGCATGACTAGAGCGGGAGCGGAACGCCATCGGGCAGAAGAAAAGCTTTGGGATGGAATCGTGGACGTGCTGGCGCCCCCACGAACGGAAGACCCGCTGCAGAGGGAATTGAGAACCTTGTTGGCGGACGCGTTAGTGTCGACCGTCTTTCCCGATTGGGAGGGCTTAGTAAATAGGCATAAACAAGTGGCAAGCCAGCGCCAGGACTATGCGGGAATCCATGAAGTACCTCGAAAAGTGGCAGCGTTTTTGGAACACGCAGAGACCCGCTTAGGACAGCTGCGGGCGGCCCTCGCAGCCAACACGGGAATTGTGAGGAAGAATAGCCTCATGCACATTGTCACCTAGTTGCCTGCACTAGAAGTTAAAATCAAGTTGGGCAAAGCCGCTGTGAATGCATTGCGGAAACCGCCCGGTGGCCTTGGCTAATCCTCTTGCAGCCTCCACGTGCTACATACGCCGCTGGAACCCTGCCTATTTCATCCTCGAAGAAATCCTTTATAAATCAGGCCCGCGTGTAGTGCTTGAAAACGAAATGGAACCACCTGAACCCACTCCGGAAGCCCCTGCGGCTCCTGAAGAAGAGGAGGAAGAGGAAGAGCTGGAAGAGCCTGAAGAAGGCGACACGGCGGGCATGGTGAAGTACCAGTTCGCGAAACTGTTCCGCAGCGTGTTCTCCAAGAAAAACCGGGCCGCCATCCTGAAGGCGCTTCCCAAGCTGTTGCTCGTGCTCGGAATCGTGGCGCTTGTTTACTGGTATTTCTTCGTGAAACCGCAGCCCGGCACGCTCTTCCTCCAGGCCAGCGTCTACGACGCGCAGGAAAACGTCGTAGGTGCCGCCGTCTCCCTTACCTACGCCGACGGCACGCTGGTTAGGGAAACCATTACGGATGAAGGGGGAGCGGCAAGCATTGCCGACGTGCCTTCCGAGCAGGATCTCGTGCTGAAAATCACGCCTTCCAACCCCAAGTACGAGGCGTACACGAACCGCATCCGGCTGGCTTCCAGGCAAAACAAGCGCGTGGACGCCAAGATCGGGAAGAAGACAGGGCTTGCGTTCGCCGGCCCCGCGTTTTCCCTGCAAGTGCCTGCCGGCTGCCAGCGCACGCTAGTCGTGGAAGTGGAGAACAAGGGCACCAAGGAAGAAGTAGTCACGCTTGTTCCGGATGAAAACCTTGCCCCCTATGCTCGTCCCTTGTCTTCCCTTGAGTTCCTTTCTCCTGGAGACGTCCTGCCCGTGCCGGTCGTGCTTTCCTCCGCTCCCGAAGACTTTACGGGAAGCCTTCGCATCCAAGGCACCAGTAAAAAAGTGGAAGTGACCATCCAGCACGCGGAAAAGCCTCCGGTTCTGCAAGTGGATTTTGACAAGACGGACGCCGCAGACTTCCAGGTTTCCACGGCACAACTGCCCATGATCCGGAAGTCGCAGGTGCGCATCAAGAACGCAGGAGACCCAGTGGCGCCCTCGCTTTCCGAGCTGAACGTCTCCATCTCGGGAGACTTCGCTTCGTGGGTGGCGCTGGACCTGCAGCCGGTAGAGGAAGCCAACCGGCAAGGCGGACTTCCTCCAGGAAAACAGCTGTTCTTCGGCTACACGGTGGAAGTGCCTGCAGGAACCGGGGCAGGGCCCTATTCGGGCAGGCTCAAAGTGACGGGCTCGTGCGACGAAGTCACGATTCCCTTGAACCTCGTGGTCAGCTAAATAAAAACGAACGGGAGGCGCATGAACCCATTTTCCGGCTTGTGGAACGGCGTCTCCACCGCACACCCGTTTTAATACGTTTCAGGCCAAGGGCTTTAGGGGAAGGGAAATGATCCGTCGCCTGCACGTGAAGCACTGGAAGAGCCACGAGGATACGGAGCTCCACTTCAGCAAGGGCACGAACCTGTTCGTAGGAGTCATGGGCAGCGGGAAAAGCGCAGCCATGGACGCCATCAGCTTCGCGCTTTTCGGGACGTTTCCCGCCTTAAAAAGCCGGCGCGTCACGCTGGAGGAGACGCTGATGCAGCGCCCGCACGCGTACGCGCAAGCGGAAGTGGAGCTGGAGTTCGAAGTAGGAAACAAGAAGTACCGCGTGGTGCGCACCGTCTCCAAGAAAGGAAGCGAGGCGCACGTCTTCTGCGAGGACAAGTTGCAGGAAGCGCAGCCCCAGCGCTCCAACGAACTGCTGGAAGGCGTGCTGAAAATGGATTACGACTTGTTTGCGCGTGTGATTTACGCGGAACAGAACCGGATCGATGCCTTGCTGCAGGCGGTGAAGGGCGAACGGAAGAGGCAGGTGGACGAACTGCTGGGATTGAGCCGCTTCGAGTCCGCGCGTTCCGCGGCAGGCACCTTGGCCAACCAGCTGCGCGAAAAGAAGAGGCAGGAGGAAAGCTTCCTAGAAGGCGTGGACGCACAAGCTGTGGAGCAGGAAGCACAACGGCTTGAAACCAGGCTCCAAGCGATAGAGAAAGAGAAAAAAGCGCGGGAAGCCGGCCTGCATCAGGCGAGGGAAGAAAGCAAGCAGGCGGAGACAGCGGTTGAGGGGCTCGAGGCAACAGAACGCCGGTTCTTGCAGCTGGAAAAGCGGAAAGAAGTGGTGCGCGCCCTCCTGGAAAAAAGCGAAAAGGAGTGCGCGGAATTGGGAAAAGAACCCACGCGTGCAGAAGACCTTTCGCGCGCCGAGGAGGAAGCCAACCAAAAAAGCCGGGAGGAGGCCGAGAAAGAAAAGGAGTGGGTGAAGGCGGTCGGGGCCGCGAGCCAGGCCGAGGAAAGGCAAAGGGAACTCAGGGAAAAAGCGAAGGAAAAGCAACGGCTGCAGGAAAAAGGAAAGCGCTTGAAACACAGCCCGGACGCGCTCTCGTCCGCCCAAGCGCGGTGGGAAGAAGAACAGAAAAAATACGCCTGGGCAGAGGCTGAAATCCAGGAGCTAGAGCGTAGCACGGCATCGTTGCGGCAAGCTTCCGCCCAATGCCCCACCTGCAACACACCGCTCTCTTCCGACCAGCACCAAAAGCTCTTGCAAGAAAAGCAGCGCCGGCTCACGGAAAAAAAGCAAGAAGTCCGCCAACTCGCGCAAACCTTTTCCGCGCTTCAGAACGAGTGGGAACAACGGAGAAAAGCGGCGGAAGAGCAAAAGGCCTTGGAGCGCCAGCTGCAGGCGTACGCGGATTTGGAAGAAAAAGAAAAGGAAAACGAGAGCGAGCTACGTCAAGCCCAACGCGAATTGAAAAAGACTCAGCAATCATTCGAACAAGCAAAAAAGGCGAGACAGGAAAGCGAACATCGTTTGGAGCAAGCCAGGCGCCAAGGCGAACGGCTCCAGCGC
>SBBD01000054.1 GCA_005239845.1 archaeon
CACGAATTCATCAACCAAGTCAGCGAGTTCCAACGAGGTTTCAAAACTGCACACGGGGACTGCCAGCACGATTTTCTTGGCGTTTTGTTTCCGCAATATCGAAAGGGACGCTTTCACGGTCGCGCCCGTGGCGATGCCGTCATCCACCAAAAGAATAACTTTGTTCTTAACTGCCAGTTTTTTAGGGAGGCTGAATGCCTCCATCCGCCTCTCAACTTCCCTTAGTTGGTGGTCAAGCTCTTGCTTTTTGTATGAATCGGATATGCGCAAGGCTTCCACGATGCGCTCAACCCAAACCGGTTTTCCATCGTTAGCCACGGCGCCCATAGCGAGTTCAGGATTTCCGGGAGTGCCAAGCTTACGGACTACGAGAACCGAGAGTGGCAAGTGAAGCGTTTCAGCAATTTCTTTAGCTAAAACCACTCCGCCCCTCGGAATCCCGAGTACGAGCGCTTGCTTGTGGTGGGCATACCCTTCCAGTTTTTCAGCCAGCAAGCGTCCGGCTTCTTCCCGATGGGAAAACATCATACAGTCACTCGCAAGATAGAGCCTACCAAGAATCCGAGCAGGGCCGCCAACCCGCCCACGAGTCCCATCTCCAACGCGCTCTTCCACGGAACTCCCGTCGTCAGTTTTGCCTTGATCCAGCCCGCGGCAAGCAAGGCGGAGACGCTGGCAGCAGCCGCAATCCAGCCTGCATTAATTACGGACAGCACGCCCATTTGCGGCAAGGCAAGTAGGAAAGGAATGAGCGGGAAGAGAGAGCCGATGACGACGGAAACGCCCACGATTCCCGCCTCCTTGCGCGCGTGCCCCAAGTCCACTTTCTCCATTTGAAGCTCTTCCCGCATCATGACGTCCAGCCACACTTGCTCGTTGCTCGTAATCGTCTGGATGATCGCGTCCAGCTGTTTGCCCCGGAAGCCTTTCGCGTAATAGATGTGCCGGATTTCCTCTTTCTCGATGTGCGGAATCTCGCGGATTTCCTTGCGCTCCCGTTCCTCTTCAGACTTGTAGAAGTCCTCGTCCGCGCGGGCACTCGTATACGCTACGGCAAGCATGGACACGCTTTCCGTAAAGGCAGCGGCAATGCCTGCAATGACGACGATGCGCGCGTCGTTCGTCGCACTAGCCACGGCGAGCAGCACACCCAACACGTTGACGATGCCGTCCTGTCCCCCCAAAATGATGCTGGAAAGGAACGCGTTCTTTTGCCGTTGCTTCAAGTACTTCTCATGCTCCAGAAGGGCGGCGCTTTTCTTCATGCTAACCTGTAAACGTTCAGCAATTTAATAAGTATAGGGCGGAAGCGAGGAAAAGAAAATGGCTGCAAATGGAAAGTAAGCGCGAGAACAAGCAGAGAATCGTGCCTTTTTATTTGGCTTCCGAGTTGCTGGCGAGGTTCTTGTACACGGACACGCCGGGGTAGATGTGGCAGTTCTCTCCCACGAGCACGCCGCAGTTGATGGACGCGTTGATGCCCGTCTTCGTTCCCTTGCCGATGACGGCGCCCAACTTGTTCCGTTTCGAATCCACGCGCAAGCCATGCAACGTAATGAGGATGGAAGAAGCGTCGAACTTGAGGTTCGCGATTTTCGTGCCGGCCCCGAAGTTCACGTCTTCGCAAAGGATGGAGTCCCCGATGTACGACAAGTGGGCCGCGTTGGAGTTCTTGAGGAGAATGGAGGCCTTGAGTTCCGTGGAATTGCCCACATGGCAATCCCGCTCCATTACGACGCCTTTCCGCAAATACGCGTTGGGGCCCACCACGCAATTTTCTCCAATGTACGCATTCCCTTCAATATACGTGCCGCTCTTGATTACGCTGCCTTTCCCCAAGTGCAGCTTGCCCTTCACGACCACAAAGTCCTCCATGACGCCCTCGTTCTTTTCCTGCATCAAGTGCTCCAAGGCATACTGCGAGGCGTGCAAATAGTTCCAGAAATAGCCCACGTCCGTCCAGAAGCCTTGAAACTCCAAGACCTTGAGCTTCTCGGAACGCGCGAATGCAACCAGGGCGTCGGTCAATTCGTATTCGTTGCGGGAGGAGAGCTTGACGTGATGGACATATTTGAAAAAGTGTCGGGGAAGAAAGAGCGTTCCCGTGCTCACCAAGCGGTTTTCGCTGTCCGCAGGCTTTTCCACGAGGTCGCGCAGGAAGTCGCTCTCGTCCGTGATCAGCACGCCGTAGGAAGAGGCATCCTGTTCCTGCTTTGCCACTAGGAAAGGGCCTTGGAGCATGGAGCTTCGCAGGAAATCGTGGAGGGAAGGATCGAAAAACGAATCGCCGTTCAATACAAAAAAGTGTTCCGTGGAAACATGCGGTTCGGCTTGTTTCAAGGCGTCAGCAGTCCCCAGCTGTTCCTCTTGTTCCACGAACTTCAACTTTGAAGCGTAGGGCGTGTGCCTGAAGTACTCCATGATTTTTTCCTTCTCGAAGCCCACCACGAAAACCAGGCGGTTCAGCTGGTCGCCGAACGCGGAAAGCACGCCCTCTACAGCCCACTCCAGCAACGGCTTCTCCAGGATGCGGATCATGGACTTCGGGTAATGGTAGGTCAAGGGCTGCAAGCGCTTGCCCTGCCCTGCCGCAAGAATCACGACGTCAAATGTTTCCATAAAATCACGCCAGACACCGCAAAGCGAATCCCATTCGAAATCACCACGACCTTTTTTATTCTATTTTACGGTGACGGACTTGGCGAGGTTGCGCGGCCGGTCCGGGTTGTTCCCGCGCCGGACAGCACAATAATAGGCCAACAGCTGCAGGGGAACTACCGCGAGCAAGGGGCAAAGGAACTCGGGAGCTTGGGGCAGCAAGAAAAGCTCGTCGTACGACTCGTGGTTCTCGTCGCTGACGGCAATCAAGCGCGCCCCACGCGCCTTCGTTTCCACGCCA
>SBBD01000174.1 GCA_005239845.1 archaeon
ATCGGAAAAAATGGCTTCAGGGAAGGGGAACTTGAAAGAAACGCTCTCCCACTTTTTCGACTCGATGGACGAGCTCGTCGTGCCGTGGATCGTCAGCATCTGGTACAGTTATGCATTGGAACGAGCCGTGGGGAGGGAGATGGAGAAGGAGAAGCTCAAACATATCGAGTTGGCCAGCCATTTCGACCCTCCGCGTCCTACGCTTTTGATGAGGCAGGAACGGGAAGCGCGGGAATTCGCGGAGTATTTGAGGGATGCAGGACTTCTGCATCTTCTCGACGCCAAACCGCAAAAGCTAATCGACGCGCTTTCCGAGAATCACCGGCATTTGGCCCAGCGCATTACGAAACACTTGGAGGAGTTCGAGTGGGTGGGCACGCACCACTGCTGGGGCGAGCCCTTGACAATGGAGCGGCTGTTCACGCAGATAAAGGAATCCTTACCATCCAAGAAGGAGGAGGCTGAATTGAAAAAATTGCCTCCCAAGTTGGCTTGGCTGATTCAGTGGCAGAACGAGTTGGCGTATTGGAGGCAGTACTGCGCCGAAACCTCGGATGTCGGATTATTCAAGGCGAGGACGCTGCTCCGCCAGGCCGCGAAAAAGCTTGGCCTATCCTACGAGGAAATCATCTGGCTCTCGGACAGGGAAATTTTGAAAGGATTGGAAGGAGAAGGTATTCCAAGTAAGGAAGAAATTCGCGCACGAGAGAAAGGGTTTGGATACATTGAAACGCAGGAAGAGGAACTCGTAATTACAGGAACCGTACTCAAGCGACTCGTAAACATTCATGCCCCAATAGTCGATACAAGCGTAAAAGAGTTTGTTGGAACCGTGGGAAGCAGGGGAATGGCCATCGGGGAAGCCTTCGTGGCCTTCACGCCCCAGGAAACGGCAACCATGCGGAAGGGGCAAATATTAGTGGTGCCGCAGACGACGCCGGACTACATCGTCGTCATGAAGAAAGCGGCCGCGATTGTCACGGACGAGGGAGGCATCACGTGCCACGCGGCCATCGTTTCAAGGGAACTCGGCATTCCTTGCGTGGTGGGAACCAAGGTTGGGACGCGCGTGCTGAAGACGGGAGACCACGTGGAGGTAGACGCCAATTCTGGAATTGTTCGCAAGTTGTAGAATCAATGGAAATATCGTTGCACAAAATTAAAATTAATACGTACAATAGTGTTCTTGATTAATATGAAAGCTCAAGCTGTAAAAAAGATAAATTATATTGATTCAAGTAAGACCTTTTTGGCGTTGAAAGACTTGAAAGGAATCTTAAAGGGAGCCCCGCCATTCAAACGAGAAAAAATAGACAGAGAATTCGACTAAAGCGGGTGGAACGAGGCAACGAAGTGCCGCAAGGGGCCTTCGCCCTCGATGAGCTTTAATCCTTTTAGGGAATCCTTTCGTTCGTTGATTCTACCTAACGCATCGGCCACCACCTGGAGTTGCCTATCCGTGTAAACCCTTCGGGGGACTGCCAAGCGTAAAAGCTCATAGGAGTGGGGAATCGTATTCCCGTTCTTGTCCACCGAACCGAAAGCGCACGTTCCGAGCTCTACGCCTCTCACACCCGCCTCACGATAGAGCTCGACCGCAAGCACTTGGGCAGGAAATTGTTCGGGCGGGATTTGAGGCAACATCTTCTTCGCGTCCACGTATACCGCGTGCCCTCCCACGGGCTCGATAATGGGAAGGCCTTGCGCCTTCACGGCATCGCCGAACCGTTGGACTTGAGAGACGCGGCTTTCAAGGTAGCTTTGCTCCTGCGCTTCCTTCAAGCCCACGGCCATGACTTGCAGGTCCCTGCAGGCCATGCCTCCATACGTGGGGAAACCCTCCATAAGTATCAGCAATTCGCGGCACTTCTCGAGGAGTGAGTGGTCGTTCAGGCAGATGAGGCCCCCAATGTTGACGAGGCCATCCTTCTTCGCGGAAAACGTACAGCCATCTGCATAGGAAAACATATCGCGCGCGATTTCAGGAATGGTTTTGTTGGCATAGCCTTCCTCGCGTTGCTGGATGAAATAGGCGTTTTCAGCATAGCGGCAGGCATCGAAGAAAAAGGGAATGCGGTGCTTGCGGGCGAGTTGGGAGACGGCACGGATATTCTCGAGGGACACGGGCTGCCCTCCTCCCGTGTTGTTCGTGACGGTAAGCATGACCAAGGGAACGGATTTGTAGTTGGATTCAAGGAATTGTTTCAGTTTGGGAATGTCCATATTGCCTTTGAAAGGAGAGGAAGTCTGTAGGTCCCTGGATTCGGGGCCGGGAAAGTCTAAGGGCTGGCCTCCGTTGTGCATGAGGTTTGCCCGCGTCGTATCGAAATGGGAGTTGCTGGGAATAAAATGGCCTTTCTGGACCAGGGAGGAGAAAAGGATGTTTTCTGCCGCCCTTCCTTGGTGGACGGGAAGCACGAACTTGAAACCGAAGATTTCCTTGACCACCCTTTCGAGCTCGAAATAGTTGCGGCTTCCGGCATAGGCCTGGTTTCCCAGCATGAGCGCAGCCATTTGCCGGTCGCTCAAAGCAGAAGTGCCGGAATCCGTTAGAAGGTCAAGATAAATGTCTTCCGCGTGCAGACGGAACACGTTGTAGCCTGCCTCTTGAATCAAGCGCTCCCTTTCAAGGCGAGGAGGAAAACGAAGAGGCTCAATGACTTTGATGCGGAAAGGCTCGGCTGGAAAGACGGAACCGGATACTTCGGAGGCGGAAACGGCTGCCTCGGAATCTGGACCCATTGCAATCCCCCCGAGAAGGCCAGTCAAGCAACCTATAAAAACAGAGCGTTCAACTGATAGATGGGAAAAAACGAATAGAAGGGACTGAAATGAAAATCGTAGCGTACTTGAAGGAGGCGTGGAACCAAGTAAAAAACTTCGGGAAAGCTAAGACGCCCGCCGATGGCGTGGTGTTCGAGGAAAAACGAGGCAGCGTGGACTTGCTGGTGGCGGACGATTTCATCGTGAGGATGGAACTGTTCAAGGAGTTCAAGGGAGGAAACAAGTGGGGCTTCGAGTTAAGCGCGCTCAACAAGGCCTCCGAAGCATGCAAGGAAGTCGTGGTGGCATTCAACAGGAAGAAAGGCGTGCGTTTTGAGGAAGTTCCCGCGGAAGGCCTGCACATCAAGTCCGTCGAATTCTCTTACGAGGAACTGCAGGCCAACACCATGCTCGTGGAAGTGTTTGTTTCTAGGGAAAAGGA
>SBBD01000095.1 GCA_005239845.1 archaeon
CAATCACGTGGTCGATGCTGTCCAGAACCGCGGAGTCCCGCTCGTCAAAATCTTCGGCAACCAAGGGAGAATCGCGGTCCACTCCGAGCGTGAGCTGGGTAAGGTCGTTGCTCCCGATGCTAAAGAAATCCACACCGGCCTTGCAGAACTCTTCCGCGCTTACCACGTTGGAGGGAATCTCGCACATGATGCCCAGCTTGAAGTCCGCGTTCCTCCGCAAGCCCGAAGCGTCGATGAGTTCCTTGCACAACACGTAATCCCTCACTCTCCTCACGAAGGGAAGCATGAGCCACAAGTTCGTCATGCCGTACTGGTTCCTGACCTTCTTGATGGCCTCCAGCTCGAGAGCGAACACCTCGGGCTCCTTGATGTATCTGAAGCAGCCGCGGTAGCCGATCATGGGATTTTCCTCTTGCGGTTCGAACTCCGCCCCGCCTTCCAAATTGCGGTATTCATTCGTCTTGAAATCCGTGGCGCGGTAAATGACGGGCCGTGGGGAGAACGCGGCGCAAAACTTGCGCAATCCTTTCGCTAACGCATCGATGTATTCCTGCTGCTTGCCGTCCTTGAGCATTTTTCGCGGGTGTTTTCCTATTCCTGCAATCATGAATTCTGCTCTCAACAAGCCCACGCCGTCCACGTCGTGCGCGGCAATCTCGTCCGCCTTTTCCGGCTCGGCAAGGTTGACGTAAAGCTTCGTGCCCGTGCTGACGATGGAAGCGCCGCCAAACCCGGTACCGCCGCCCATGCCGGTCGCTCCTCCTGCCGCTTTCGCTGCAGCCATTTTCTCCTCTTCAGGAAAGGCCACTCTCCCATCATAAACAATTCCGCGCTTGGCGTCCACCGTGATGATTTGATCTTCCTTCAACACGTGCGTAGCCTGCCTCGTTCCTACGACGCACGGAATCCCCAGTTCCCGCGAGACGATGGCGGCATGGCACGTGCTTCCCCCTTCGTCCGTCACGATGGCGGCCGCGCGTTTCATGGCCGGAACGAAGTCGGGTGTGGTCATGCGCGTCACGAGGATATCTCCCTCATACACCTTCGTGATTTCTTTTGGATCCAGAATGATTTTGACGGGGCCCCACGCAATTCCTGGAGAGGCCCGCAGGCCGGTCAACAACTCCTTAGCAGCCTCCAGCTGGATTTCCTGCACCTCGAAGGGGTCGTCGGTCACGCGCTTAATGGGCCCTTGCGGGGCCGGAATGGAAGCATTGGCTGCAATCATGGGTTCGTTTGCAACAGACATGCTGGTTTCACCTTCGGGTTTCTTTGCTTTCTTTAAAGTGGTAATGGCGCGGCTCTGCACGATGTACACCTTTCCTCCCTCGATGGCCCATTCGATGTCCTGCGGCGAGCCGTAATGCTGCTCGATTTTTACCCCGTACGTGGCGAGTTCCATGACTTCCTTGTCGGAAATCTTTTGTGCGCCCTGCATTTCTTCCGCTAGTGGCGTCCACTCGCCCCCCTTCTGGCTCTTCACGATCATGCGCTCCTGCACGTTGACTTCCTTTTCCTTCAACTGCATCGTGCTCTTGTCAACTACATAACGGTCGGGCGTGATGGCGCCACTCACCACCGCTTCCCCCAACCCGAAGCCGGCCTCGATCACCAGCATCTTCTCCTCCATGGAGACAGGATCCACCGTAAACAGGACTCCCGACTTGTCGCTCTGCACCATTCTTTGAACAACGACGGCAATGCCCACCTGCAAGTGGTCGAACTTGTTCTGCACGCGGTAGTAGATGGCCCTTGCTCCGAACAACGAGGCCCAGCACCGCTGCACGGCGTCCACGACGTCGTCCGCGCCCTTGATGTTCAGGTACGTGTCCTGTTGGCCGGCAAAGCTTGCATCAGGAAGGTCTTCTGCGGTCGCGCTGCTCCGGACAGCCACGAATACTTCTTGGGAGGTGAGAGGAATGAGGCTGGAGCCGCACAGTTTGTTGTAGGCTTTCACGATGTCGGCCCGAATGTCGCCCGGCATTCTCACGGAAACGATGGCCTGCTTGATTTCCTCGCTGGCCTGCTGGAGCTTCGCGGAATCATCTACGTCCAAATTCCTTGTTTTCGCGCCGATTACTTGGTCCAACTGGCTCATTTGAATGAAGGACGTGTAGCTTTTTGCGGAAATGATGAAGCCCTCGGGCACCGGAAAGCCGTTGTTGAACATCTCGCCCAGATTTGCGCCTTTTCCGCCAGCAATCGCCAGCGAATCCCTGTGGATTTCCTGGAACCAGTAAATGTGTTGCATGCCCACGACACCCCTGAAAACCGATGTAAGCAAACGAAAGGCCTCCCTCGTTTAAAAGGTTTTGGAGAAGAGCAACAAAAACAAAAATCTATCGAACATGGATTTCATGCCATGAACCGAAAAGTATTAAAAGTATGAAAATTAATTATTTTGATACCGATGGAGGTGGTGAAAGAATGACGCAGATGCTTTCCGTGCCGTTGCCGGACGAGTTGAAGGAGGAACTCGACAAGCACAAGGAAATCAAGTGGGTGGAAGTCGCACGACAGGCTTTGCGCGAGAAAGTGGAGGCGCTGCACGCGGTGGAGGAAATCATGGCCAAAAGCAAAGTCGACGAAAAGGATGCTGCCAGGCATGCTGACATCGTGAAGAAAAAGGTGTGGAAGAGGCACAAACACGCTCTTGGCGAATAGGATGCCGCTGGACCTGGTCATCGATGCCAACGTTTTGTTTTCTGCCATGCTGGCGAAAAGCACGACCCGCCAGCTACTGTTAAGCCCAAGACTGGAACTCTACGCACCGGAATACCTGTTCGAAGAGTTTGCCGACCACGTGCAAAACGACGAAGAGTTCAAGGCCAAGCTCTCACAAAACAAAGAGGAAACAGCGCTAGTGCTTGGAAGGCTAAAGCAAGCCATTCAAACCGTTCCGCTCAAAGCATACACCGGACAAATCAGGAAAACGCTGCCAGATTGTCCTGACCCGGCAGACGCGCCGTATCTCGCCCTCGCAAGCCACCTTGGCTTGCCTCTCTGGAGCAACGACAAGCGCCTCAAAAAGCAAGACCGCGTCGTCGTCCTTAACACCCAAGAAGTTCTTGAAAGACTGAAAAAGGAAGCGAACCTAGCCTGACGCAAAGCGAACCGATAGAAATCCGTTTAAGCAGAGTACCCATTAACTTCCGCATGGCTCATTTTTCCAGTAGGCCTCCGCGAATAAACATCGCAGAACTGTGGGAAGCGGCAAGAAGATCAACTACCGATTTTCCGCAGCGAATAGCGAGTTTAGACCAGTGGATAAGAAAGACAGCTAGATCGAAAGGCTGGAGTAAAAAGGATTTAAGGATTCACGATGCGGCAGCCGGAGATGGAGAAGTCCTTGCTGCTCTTCAGGAAAGAAGGTATCGCGTAACGGGTTCTGACGGCAGCCCAAAAATGATTCAACATTCAACGAGACGACCAAAAATAGGCGCGCCTATTGATTTGGTGCAATGGCAAAACCTTGCCACTTACTTCGGAGAAAGGGAAGCGCCACATCTCTTATTGGTCCCTGGCGCATCCATACCGTTTGATAGGGGTTGGGACCGAAACCTTCGAGGAGTAACGGGAAAAGCAAGAGAAGGAAGCATTCTTGCAGCGCTACGAAATTTCAAGAACACCCTAATTCCTGGCGGAGTGCTCTTGATCAGCACGTTGCCTCAAACGTTGATGACCGAAAAGGCGCACCGTTGGCAGTACCGTACTTCGTTATTTGGAAAATACCCAGTAACGCTCGCGGAACGGATCATTCATGACCCTCGCAATCAAACGACCCGGTGGCAGGTTAAGGTGCGGTGGGATGAACCCAGATGGAAACCCCGCATCATATCGAGAACGGCCTTCTACCTTCCCCCGGAAAGCCTTCAGAGGCTATTGAGGCTGGCCGGTTTTGTAAACATCAAACCCGTGTCGATAAAAGGAGAATCATTCCAATATTTGAGCGCGGAAGTACTCAGATAACAGGCGATCTCAAGGGCCCACATTTCCTTTTTAAATGTTCTTGCCCATGTATTTGACGCTGCTTTTCCCGCAACGACTGCTTTCAGCAGGAGGGATTCGCCCAGCGTTTCGGGCGCTTTTCAAGGGAAAATACAGAACCAATTAATCGTGTTCCGGAAATGGACAAGCAAGAAATCCTGAAGGCCGTGGAAGAGGCATTGCAGGCGAAGGGTTCGCGCAAGTTCACGCAAAGCGTAGACCTCGCCATCAACTTCAAGGACGTGGACTTCAAGAAGCCGGAGAACCGCATCAATGCAGACGTGGTATTGCCATTCAAGGCCAACGAACTGAAGGTCGGAGTATTTGCGGACGGGCAGGTGGCGCAAGACGCAAAGAAAGTCGCGGACTTGGTGATTACGTCTGCCGAGCTTCCGGAGTACGCGGGCGACAAGAAAAAGCAGAAAGAGCTGCTGAACTACACGTATTTGGCGCAACCCCAACTCATGGCGCAAGTCGGAAAGACGCTGGGGCAAGTCTTGGGCGCGAAAGGAAAGCTTCCCAAGCCCCTGCTTCCCAACCAGAACCTCAAGGACGCCGTGGAAGCCGCGAGAAGGCGCATTAGTCTGAGGACAAAAGGAAAATACTTGCCTACAGTCCATTGCATCGTGGGAAAAGAGACGCTTACTCCAGAGCAAATTGCGGAAAATATTTTGGCGGTATTGGAAGCGGTGAAGCGCTCGGTGTCTGAAACGCAAATCAAGAACATCTGCATCAAGCTCACCATGGGCAAGCCCGTGACCGTGCAGAACGCGTAATGAAAAGAAAAAACCAAAAGGGAAAAAGGCCGCCAAACTACTAACGTGGATGGGAAACAGAAAAACAGTCTTCAGAAAAAAAAATTCATTCGTGAGTTAAACATGGTCATGACGCGACAGGAAAAACAGGAAAGCATACAGGAACTCAAGCGGAAGCTCCAACAGTACAGCGTGGCCGCCGTGGCCAGCGTCCAGAACCTTCCCGCAAAACACTACAACCGCATCCGCAAGAACCTGCGGGGGCACGCGGAAGTCTTCATGACACGAGAAGCGCTGATGCGAAGGGCGCTCGAGGAAGCCAAGCCCGAACTCAAAGTGTTGGAACAATACATGCAAGGAAGCTGCATTTTGCTGCTTTCCAACGAGAACCCGTTCCAGCTCGCGAAACTTCTTAGGAAGAGCACCAGCAAAGCGTTCGCGAAAGCAGGACAAGTGGCGCCATTCGATTTGATCGTGCCGGAAGGCGAAACCAACTTTTCTCCAGGGCCCGTGCTGACGGAACTCAAGCAGGCAGGCATTGATGCGAAAATCAAGGGCCCGAAAGTGGTCATCGGAAAGCCGTCCACGGTAGCCAAGAAGGGAGCCGTCATTTCCCAGCAGGCGGCGGCCATCCTCATGAAGATGGGCATCGAGCCCGTGGAGGTAGGCATGAAAATCAGGGCGGCGTACGATGCCGGCGTCTTGTATAAGGAGGACGCGCTGGATATCACGGAAGAACAATGGATTTCCGACTTGCAGAAGGCGCACCAGCAGGCCTTGAACTTGTCCGTGTTTGCAGGAATCATGAACAAGTACAGCGTCGA
>SBBD01000105.1 GCA_005239845.1 archaeon
GGAGGAGGAAACCATCAGAGAAAATATCAGGAAACGCTGAAGGAGGGGGAGGAGCAGCTGGTTCTAGCCAGCTCGCCATCGCCAACCCTCCCCCTTTCCTCATTTTTTCAAATATAGTTTAGAAATTGCAATAGTTTTGAGAATTGGATGATTTCGCTTACTTCGAATGCGTACCCCAGAGGGATTATTCCGGAAATAATCAAGGCTACGGCAACCGGTTTATGATTAAGCTCTCCTTCTCCAACGAACGGTTTATTGACGAATGGAATGATCGTTTTACCGTATTTGAAACCTAAAATGCCGTTTCTGATAAAATAAACGCCAAGGAGAATAAATTCGATCGGGATAATGGGCTTCATATAGGGAGCTAGGATAGGAGCTGTGGATTTGAAATCAACTAATCCAGACACCAAAACGATGCCCCCGACCATGATAACAACGAGGATAGCGACAAACGGATAAGCCAACAGCTTATGCTGGAGGTTGAAGTCGCTGGTTTCGGGTGCCGGCAAAAGATTCATATTAGCATCACCCTCCTATTATGAAATATGCTTTTTATTGGCTAGCATCCACTGGAAATACTGCACGAAGTCCGGCGTCCACTCGCCGGGATGTTTGGAAACGGATTGCCGAATGTCCTCCAGCTCCCAGAACTTTCCAGATTCGCACTCCTCCTCGCTCAAATGGGTTTTTCCATGCCTATTCTCTTCGTAACGAACCAAATATACGAAGGCGAACTCCATCCAGTTGTAGGAAGCAGGCTCGAATTTTTTGAGAGGAAGTAGTTCGCGCTCCCGAATATGAATCCCAAGCTCTTCCCTTAATTCCCTCACGGCAGCTTGTTCATACGTTTCCCCCACATCCACGTGGCCGCCCATGGAAGAACCCCGCTTCAAGGGATTCGTGTCCTTGCTTGCGGAACGCTGCTGCACGAAAAGCTGGCCCTTATCGTTGAAGAGGAAAGCGTGCACAGCGCGGTGGCGCAACAGCTTGGCGTGGGCGTCTTTTCTCGTGGTACAGCCGATGACTTCGTCGCGTTTGTTCACCAGCTCCAAAACTTCCGATGATTGGTCCATAAGAAACACGGTTTGGCGTATCCATTTCAATTGAGCAGTTTCACGTCCAGAACCACTTCATCCACGTGGGGAGAATAGGTTTTTACGACGTGGGAATAAATAAAACGGCATTTTCGGAGGCGGCGTTGGCAAGCATTCAAAACCAATTGCTTGGCTTCCTGGATGGCGTCCACGTGAGGCGAAGAGGGAATGTAGTAAAAGTGGATGGTGCAGCCTTTCTTGGCGGCTGGAAGGGCCGCGTCCAGGAACTCGAAGGCGGAGTGAGGCAAGGGCATGATGATTCTATCGGCAAAACGGCGAAAACGAGGAGAACGCAGTATCGGCTTGGCATCCCCTTGAATCACTTCAATTTTGTTTTCCATCTTGTTCAGCTTTACGTTGTGCTTCATCCACTTGACAGCCTTGGGGTTCAACTCGATAGCAACAATATGCTGGGTGCTTGGCTGTAGTTTCGAAAGAACGATGGGGTAAAAGCCGGCCCCCGCAAACAAGGCCAGCACATTTTCCTTCGGCTTTGCGAGGTGGGCGATTCGGCTTCTCTCGAAGGAAAGGCGGGGGGAAAAGAAGGCCTCGTTCAAGTTCAAGTCGAAGAGGCAGCCGTTCTCCTTGTAGCGAGTGACCAGCGTTCTTTTTCCGGTAATGATTTGGAGTGTCCGTATCCTGTATTTTCCTTTCGTGGCCGTGGCTTTCTTTGCAACGGTCGTGAGGTTGGGATGCAATTGCAGTAAGGCCTGGGCTATGGCCTTTTCTTTTTCTTGCAGTTCCGGCATGATTTCCAGAATGGCAACCGAGCCAGCTACATCGAACGAGGAGACGAAGTATGTATCGAGTTCTTTTGGAGTTAGAATACGCTCTTGAAGCAGTTTTTGCTCGAAGGTAAGGCGTTCGCGTTTCGCTGGAAAGGTTTTTTGAACGAAGGAAGCGGGAAAAAGGGGCTTGAACTTCTTGGAAACGGGAAGGTAAAGGAAACGGGAGTCTTTGACGAAAAGGTAGTTGGGGAGGAGCAACTGGTCCTTCCGCGTATAGTCTAAGGCTTTTTGCGCGTAGTGGAATTCTACTTTCAGGGCGAGCATAACGACACCAGCCATAACTAGGTTAACAAGGGAGAAGCCTCAAGGAATAATCAACGTCTCCTCGCCTTGCATTAAGACCTTTCAGGTTAGGCTTATAAATTTCCCCCCTATTACCCACCCATGCCCAATTTCATCGACGAGTACTATTTGAACCCCATCCGGTACCCTACGCAGTACGCGCCCTACAATATCGTCAACACGCTCACCTATGCCGTCATCGCCCTTGCCGCCGTTTACTTGATCTTCAAAGGGCTTCAGAAACTCAAGCTGCACGTGGATGAAAAATTCTATTGGGCTGTGCTAGGCTTTGTATTCTTTGGAAGCTTTTTGAGAATAGGGGAAGATGCTGGGCTGTTGGCTAGAAGCGTTTACATGGCGGGGCTTGAACTTCACCCCTTCGTCACTCCCGGAATATACGTTTTGACGTTCGTGGTGCTCGCGGCAGTGTACGGGATTTGGAAGTTGGCGAGAACTCCGAATGAAAAACTTTATTCAAGAGTTGGATGGACAGGAAAAGGACTGGGAGTGCTTGTTGGGATTGGGCTGCTGGCAAACTTGGGAGGTAAAATCACAACGGAAAGAACGGTTTGGCTTGCGGAAATACTGGGGTTGGCGCTGCTGGCCGTCCTTGTTTTTGAACTCGTGAAAACGAAGTATAACCAACACGAAAAGCCAGAGTTGAGGCGAATAGAACAAGCCACCGTGTTTTCTCAAGCGCTTGATGGCGGGGCGACATTCGTGGGAGTGGGCATCGCCAACTACGGGGAACAGCACCTCGTGGCGAACGCCTTGTTTCAAGCGTTTGGAGGGCCCATCGCCTTCTACGTACTGAAAGTCTTGTTCGCGCTGGCCGTCGTCTTCATTTTCAGGAAGGAAGCCACTCACCGCGACGAACACGTTTACTTGCTGTTGCTGGTCTCCATCCTGGGACTCGCGCCCGGAGTCAGGGACGCCGCGCGCATCTTCTTCGGCGTATAAAAAAACCAAGAGTAAAGCACAGTATGGATGCGGACAATTCAAAAAATGGCGAAGGCGAAAAAGCCATAGGCAAGCGCACGGGCAAGACGCGGGAACACTACCACAAGCAGAAGAGCCAGGCGTATTCTTACTTTCGCATAAGGCAGGAGGACGTGCAGAAGATGCAGGACGCGCAGTTCACCATCTACGACTTCATCACGAATTCGTTTGCTTTTTCGCAGACCAAGAAGGAACTGACCGTGCACGTGCTGGAGGTGTTAAAGGAAGGCCCCCTCACTTTCGCGGAACTCCACCGGAAACTGCAAGCAAAAAAAAGCACGCTCTATCTTTTGGTGTTGGCGCTGCAACGGTCGGGGTTAGTGAAACCAGCGAAAAAAAACGAGCCCTTGCAGTTGACGCCTGAGTTTTCGGACGTGCTGAGGAAATACGCGGACTGGTGGGA
>SBBD01000184.1 GCA_005239845.1 archaeon
AGCCCATCTGCCGCATCTGCAGCTTGATGCTGGCCACCATTTCCTTCGTCCACTCGAGGCACTTTTCCCTGAACTCGGCGCGCGGAAGGCGGCCATACTTCTTCTCCACCTTAGTCTCTGTGGGAAACCCGTGGCAGTCCCAGCCTTGCGGGAAGAGCACGTTGAAGCCCCTCATCCGCTTGTAGCGCGCGGCGAAATCGATGTAGCCCCAGTTTAACGTGCTGCCCGTATGAAATTCTCCTGTAGGAAAAGGAGGAGGCGTGTCAATGACGTACAATGGCTTCTTGGTTTCGTGTTCGTTGAAGTGGTAGAGCTTGCGCTCCTCCCATGATTCCTGCCACTTCTTCTCGATTTTGGACGGGTTGAACTTTTCGAGCATAGCGCCCACGCGAATGGTAGAGGTGTGGGTCTGAAAGCCTTTAATCCCTTACTTTTTTCCCTTCTTTTGTTGGCGGTGCTTCCAGTACTCCCATAGTGCAGGAAGGAACGAGACGAGGACGACGATGCCGATGACCCACAAGATGTTTTTTTCTATGTCGGGCACTTGCGCGCCCAGGAAAAAGCCGAGCAGCGTCAAGCCAGTAACCCACAAGAATCCGCCTACGATGTTGTACGTGGCGAAAGCGGTGTAGGACATGCCGGAAACTCCGGCAACGATGGGCGCAAACGTCCTTACCACGGGAAGGAAGCGCGCGAGGATGATGGTCTTGCCGCCGTGCTTGTCATAGAACGCCTTGGCTTTCTTGAGGTGTTCCTGCTTGAAAAACCGCGAGTCCGGCCTAGAATAGAGGGAGGGTCCCACCTTCTTGCCAAAATAATAGCCTGTCGCATCACCCAAAATGGCGGCGGGCACGAGGAGCAGGTTGAGCATCCAAATGTCAAGCAGGCCGGCAGCGGCAAACACGCCAGCCGTCACGAGAAGGGAATCTCCTGGAAGAAAGAAGCCCACCAACAGCCCGGTTTCCGCGTACACGATGGCCACGAGCGCCGCATAGCCTCCCCACCGAATGAGCGAGGGAACATCGTAAAGCTGTTGGAGCCAGGCTATAAGCGAGTCGAACATAAGAAATCAGCTAAAGAAAAGGCATGGGGGAATGCGCATAAAATAAACGAATGAACGTAAAAGTCAAATAAAAAGGTCACAGTTCGACGAGTTTCAAGCCGCTTTTAGGGTCGTCCCTGCGGCGGATCTTCTTGTGTTCTTTGAGAAAAATTTCCATGGTGACGGAGACCCGGGCCTCTTTCACGTGGCCTCCCCAGGCGCGGAACTGCGCATCGGAGAAGACGCCGTGAGCGTGCAGTCCGGTTTCCGTAATCGTTCCAAGCAGGGAAACCACTTCCAGCTCTTCCTGAAAAGTCTTCCAATCGTATTCCTTTTTGTCTACGTGGAAAAACCCCAGCGTGACTTGGTCCACGGCGCCCACGGCCTGGAACTCGCCGCCCTTGATTCCCGTGCGCTCCAAGAACTCATGCATGACGCCGAAGAGTTCTTCCCCTCGGTACAATGCGAGCACGTAACCATCTCCGTCCTTTCTAAATTCCATATTGAACGAACCAACAGGCACGTCCTTAAGAAGCCTCCCCTAACACGGCAATTCAGAAAAAAGCTTTTTCGTTTCCTTGAAGCTTTATAAATTTGAAGGAGTGAATCCTTGCAGGCATAAAAACGTTTCCCAACCAAAAACAGGAGGTTTTCCAATGAGCAAAAAAGAGTTCCAGCGCGTTTCCAGAGCCTTACTGGCCTTCATTGTCCTGACCGTGCTGACGATTGCTGCGGCCTACAAGGCCCACGTGAACCTCTTCGGCTCCGACGTGAACCTAGAACCCTTCACGTATGTATTCTTCATCTTTGCGCTCGTCATGGTAGGGTATATTGGTTCCGTCGTTTGGAAGAAAGCCGTTGCCGCGTGAAAAAAGCCATGGGACTCCTGGACAAGATACTCATCGGAGAAACGGACGCGTCCACTACCACGAACCCGGAAATCCACGACGAAAACGTGCGGAGGATAGAGGAAGAGGAGCGGAAGCGCAAGGAAATGGAAGCCCCGGCAACCCAAGAAGGCGAAGAAACCGAACTATTGCCGGATCAGGAAAGAGACGATGGAGAAAGAAAAGGGGAAGGAAAGGGAACGAGTAAGGAGGAGGGCAAGACGGCGGGAGAGGAGGAAGGGAAAGGGGGAAAGAAAGAGGAGAAAAACACTGGAGAGGAGGGAGGCACAAGTAGAGAACGCAAGGAAAAAGGCGATAAAGAAAACGACGAGCCGCTTTCCAAGGATGAGGAAGAGCTCTTAAAATTCATGCAGAGCACCGCGCCCAAAATCTACGTCGTGGGAACGGGGGGCTCGGGATGCAACACGGTCACGCGCATGGTGGAAGGCGGCGGCGTGTACGGCTCGCACCTGCTGGCCATGAACACGGATGCGCAGCACCTTTTTAAGGTCGCGAAAGTGGAGCGAAAGCTCCTGCTCGGCAAGAAGCGCACGAAGGGGCTCGGGGCGGGAAGCAACCCGGAAGTCGGCGAGCAAGCGGCGGAAGAATCGGCTCCCGAAGTCAAAATCTTGTTGCAGGACGCGGACTTAGTTTTTGTTACCTGCGGAATGGGCGGAGGCACGGGCACGGGAAGCGCGCACATCATCGCCAAATCCGCGAAAGAAAACGGAGCGCTCGTGGTGGCGGTGGTCACCATGCCGTTTTCCAGCGAGGGACACAAGCGCATGCAGAACGCCTTGAAAGGCCTGGAAAAACTGAAAGGCGCATCGGATACCACCATCGTGATTCCCAACGACCGCTTGCTGATGTATGTTCCTGACCTTCCCTTGAACCAAGCCTTCAAGGTGGCGGACGAAGTGTTAGGGAATGCGGTGAGAGGAATTGCCGAACTCGTGACGCGTCCGGGTTTGGTGAACTTGGATTTTGCGGACTTGCGCACGATTTTGAGGGGCTCAGGCATGGCCATGATTGGCTTGGGAGAGAATGGCCAGAACAAGGGCAAGGACCGCATCGTTCACGCCGCGAGAAAGGCGTTGAGTTCGCCGTTGCTGGAAGTGGACATTTCGGAAGCGGATCGCGCGCTCGTCAACATTACAGGAGGAGAGGACATGACGCTTGCGGAAGCGGAGGCGGCCGTGAACACCATCAGCGGAAAAATCGCGAAAGAAGCGCACGTCATTTGGGGTGCCACGGTGGACAAGGCCATGACGGGCAAGGGCGTGCGCGTGCTCGCCGTCCTTTCCGGAATCACGGACGCTTTCGGGGGAAGGGGCAAGAAGGAGGGAGAGGAATTCCCGGAAACGCTCAACTTGGAGTTTATCACGTAAAACTAGCGGGGATGCAAAGTGCAACTTCCAACAAAAAAGACATTCTGAGCTTTTTTGCCGGAGCAATTTTTTCAATCGCAGTGGTTTTAGGAGGCATAGAATTGTTTATATCCATACTGCTTTTCGAGTCGGGTTATGCCCTCGCATTCATCTTTATTTTTCCTTTAGTGTTTTTGCCACTGCTTTTTAGATACTGGGTAAAACATCCTTTCAACTCCACTGCAGTCTATTGGGGATGCGCTATAGGACTCGCCTCAATTCCTATAGGATTTTTAATAATCCTATACGCAAAAGCAAGTGCTGGCTACATCCTTTAACGAAAAACTAGCGCAGCAGTTCCAGGTTTTTATAGCCCTTGAAGTCCAAGTCGGCGGTAACGAGGCGGGCATTGTGCTTTTCTGCCGTGGCCCAAATGATGGAGTCCGCCAACGACAAGTGACGGTTCAATTTCAGATGAGCTGCTTGCACCACAATTTCCTTGTCCGGGGGAATCACTTCGGCACGGGTGCTGATAAAAACGCGTTTTTCTTCCGCTTCCTCCCGAGAGTATTTTAAGAATTTGTAATAGATTTCAAACAGGTTCAGGGAGGAAACCAGTAGCGGTTCGTTACCTGAGAGAAGGGAATGCAATGGCTGACCTTTCTTCGATGCCGTAAAGTATTCAATCCAAGCGGAGGAATCAATCAAAGCGGTCATGTTTTTCCCTGAGGTCCTTCAACAGGAGATGTCGAGGAATCTTTGTCGACCCGAACAAGTCCTGCTTTTTCCCGAAATACTCGCCGAGAATGCGGTTCAACGTCTGGGAGAGCTTGCGCCGGCTCTTCGTCGTCGTCCTTGAAAACCGTTCCAAAAGCTCGTACAAATCGTCTTCGATGATCAACGTCGTCTTCATCCTTTTTCACCCTCCAAATAATACGGTTTACGGCGTATTTAAGCCTTCCTAAACCTCGGTTCCAGTGAAAAATAGCGGTAGGGGAAGAAGGGAAGCGAAGCCCATCGGAACCCTTAAAAAGGCTCTCGGGAGTAAAAGGTACACTGCTTTTCCGGGTGCGCTTTTTTCTGTACTTCAAGACGCTCACTTTGGAACAGCGAAATACGCACGAGTAAAAAAGAACCGGCGAAAGAAAGGGGAACGCCATGGACGGACAGCCGAACCAGCCGACGAGCGGCAACACGCCCGCTAGCCCAAACCTGGCGCCGACAGGCACGAACCCGGCACCGCAACACGTTCCACAGCAACTGAACACTCAAAACCAGGGCCAAAATATCCACCAACAAGGCCATCAGCAACAGCACCAAGGC
>SBBD01000003.1 GCA_005239845.1 archaeon
CGGAAATGGAGGTGGCTGCAGCGCTGGACTATGAAATGAAAAAAGCAGGGGCTTCCCCTGCCTTTCCCACCATCGTGGCCTTCCAGGAAAACGCGGCCGAGCCCCACCATCCTCCCACGAAAAGAAAATTGAATAGAAATGAATTGGTTTTAGTTGATTGGGGGGCTAAAGTAAAGCAATATTGCTCGGACATCACGAGAACCTGGGTATTCGGAAAGCCGCAACCGTGGCAGGAGCGGATGCATGAAGTGGTCTTGGAGGCGCAAAACGCCGGATTTGAGGCAATAAAAGAAGGAAGGAACGCCGCCGGAGTACATGAACGGGTTTCAAAAGTGATCAACACGTCGGAGTTCAAGGGAAAATTCATTCACGGGACGGGGCACTCGTTGGGTCTGGAAGTGCACGACGGCGGAGGATTGGGAGCCCAACATTTCCAGTTGAGGAAAAACATGGTGTTTACGATGGAACCCGGCGTTTACGTTGCAGGAAAAGGGGGCGTGCGCATCGAAGATGACGTGGTCGTTGAAAAAAACAATTGCCGCCTATTGAGCGCCTTACCTAGAGGCTTGGGACGCCTATAGCAAGACATTTTAATTGCTGTGTGCAAGGAACGTAGGGACCAAACATGGCAAAGCATTTGCGCAAGCGCGTCGACCCATTCGAGGAGGAATGGCGCCGGATCCAGGAAGAAATGGAGGAAATGATCGAGGACGTGTTTTCCCTGCACCGGAGGGACGAGGAAATGGCGAGGCGGCATTCGCCCTACGTGTACGGCTTTTCCATGAAAATCACTCCCCAAGGAGCGCCTGCCTTTACGCGGTTCGGCAACGCACCCATGAGGGCCGTGCGCACGCCTTCCGGGGAACAGGAATTCCACGTTTCGCGCGAACCATTAATCGACGTCATCGAAGGAGAGAAAGAGCTTACCGTCATCGCGGAACTGCCGGGCGTGGGAAAGGAGAACGTACACTTGAATGCCACGGAAACCAGCCTCACGATTGAGGCGTTCTTCCACCAGAAAAAATACCACAGGAAAATCGAGCTGCCGTGCGAAATCATCCCGGACACGTCTAGAGCCATTTACAACAACGGGGTCTTGGAAATCAAGTTCAAACGCAGGACGCCGCAAGTAAAAAAGGGAAAGCAGATTGAAATCAGGTAAGGGAAGCGGCGTTTAGCGTTATCCGTCTTTTTGCGCTTTGTGCTTGCCGATGCGTTGTTCCACTTGCCCCACTTGCGTGCTCCAGCGCATCAACTCCTCTAATCGTTCGTCGTCCAATGGCTGCAGCAGAATTTCGGGCTTGACGCCTTTGCTTTCCAGTTCGCGGTCTCCAACGCCGACCCAAGCCACCGACTCCGAAAACCCGAACACGCGGCGAATGCGGGAAGACAATTGGGGGGTTATGGGAGTCAGGAGGATGGAAAGCACGTTGCACAAGCGCGCGGAAACGTAGAGCACGGCATCCTGCCGTTCCTTGTTCTTCCACACTTCAGCCGCCTGGAAATACCGGTTGCCTTCCGCGGACAGTTCCAGCGTCTTTTGGAGAGCGGCCACCAAGTCCACGGCATCGTATAACGTGTCCACCATCTGCGCGTACGCGTCCATTTTCTCCAGCATTTCCTCGTCTTCCTTTTCCAGCTTCTTCGGCTTCGGCACAGTTCCTTGCTTGTTGTTTGCAAGGAACGTGGCCACGCGGTGCACAAAATTGCAGGCGTTGCCCACGAGCTCCGTGTTCACCCGGCTCTGGAACTCCTTCCACGTAAAGTCCGTGTCCCTCACTTCTGGAAGCTTCAGTATGAGGAAGAACCTCCAAACGTCCGCTGGAACTCCCAGCTCTTTTTCTTTTTCCACGAGGGTCTCGCAGAACACGCCGTGGCCCTTGCTCTTCGAAATCTTCCCTCCTTCGTAGTTCAGGAACTGGTAGCCTGCCACCTGGAAGGGCAAGAGGTACTGCTTTCCGCCCATGAGCATGCCGGGAAAAAAGATGGTGTGGAAGGGAATGTTGTCCTTGCCGATGAAATGAAAGAGCTTCGTGTCCTTTCCTGCCCCTAACGTCCACCACTTCCTGAATTCGAATTCTTCCTTGCCTTCCAGGTCGTCGTTTTCCAGAATCCATTCCCTCGTGCTGGAAATGTAGCCGATGGGCGCGTCAAACCAGACGTAGAAGACTTTGTCCTCGTAGTCCTTCACGGGCACTTTTACGCCCCACTTCAAATCCCGCGTGATGCCCCGTTTCTTTAACCCTTCCTGCAGCCAACCGAGTGCCAAGTTCCGCACGTGCGGCTTCCAATGGCGGTTTTTTTCGACCCAGTCCTGCAGCTGCGGCTGCAAGGAATCCAAGTTAAGGAAAAGATGCTTGGTCTTCCGGATTTCGGGAGCGGTTTTGCAGAGCACGCAATACGGTTTTGCGAGTTCGGAAGGGCTAAGCAAAGCAGAACACTTTTCGCACTGGTCTCCCCTTGCTTGCTCATACCCGCAGCGGGGGCACGTGCCTTCCACGAAGCGATCGGCCAGAAATCGTTTGTCCTTTGGGCAATACGGCAAAAAAACCTCTTGCTCGGAAATGAAGCCGTTTTTTTGCAGGGCAAGAAAGAAATCCCGCGTCATTTCATGATGCAATGGTTTTGAAGTTCGCGAAAAGTTGTCGTACGAAAGCTCGAACCAGTCGTAAATGTTCTTGTGGACGTCGTAGAAGGTGTCGCACAACTCTTTCGGGGAAATGCCCGCCTTTTCCGCCGCGATTTCCGCGGGAGAACCGTGCTCGTCCGTTCCCCCGATGAACAAGGTCTCGCGTTGTTTCAACCTGCAATACCGCGCGAACACGTCGGCCGGCAGGTGGCTGCCCACGATGTTCCCGATGTGCGGGACGTTGTTCACGTACGGCAACGCCGCCGTGATGAGATAGCGCTCCATAGTCAGCTCGCAGGAGAGATAGGCGCCCAAAGTTTTTAAATGACTCAAATAAATGTAATATCATGAAAATAACAAGGACTGCGGTCATTACATTTGCTACTGTTGTAGGCCTTTTACTTTTGATACCCAAAGGACTACCGTTCACAATAGCGTATAGCGCTAGCGATGGTTCAAAACTTACTATTTCTGGCCCTACAGAGATTGGAATTGCTGTTTCAATCGTATTAATTGCGTTGGCGATAGTTCTATACGTTACTAAGACAAAAAATAATGAAGTGTTGTTTGATATCGGAA
>SBBD01000136.1 GCA_005239845.1 archaeon
CGGTGGAGCATAACGGCGACGGACAAGATGGTGGCGGACGAGCACGTCGAAAAAATCAAGTTGCTGCCAACGCTTCCGGAAGTGCGCGTGTACTTCAACGAATACCTTTACAACCGCTTCCACGTCCTCCTGATTCCGGGGAGCTGGGAATTCGAACAATTTGAAGCATGGCAGAAAGGAAGCGCGTGGAGCCAAGGAAGCGGCGCCTCTTGGGAAGCCGTCCTCGAGTACGAGCCTTTCGATGGAAGAAGCGACTATGCGGAGAAAGAAGGCGGGGGGTATTACGCGGGAAGGCTGGGCGTGGCGGAAGCCCTTGCAAAGAGACTGAAGAAGCAAGCAAAGGCCATCGTGATAAGGGAAATCGGCAAGGACTACAGCCTGCCGGTCGGTGTTTGGGAGGTTCGGGAGAACGTGCGGCACGCATTCGAAAAGGAGCCATGGAAATTCGAGAGTGTGGAGGAAGCCAAGGCATTCCTGAAGGCACGATTGCAGCGGAACGTGGAAGACTACTGGAAGGAAAGCCGCATCCTGCCGCAGAAAAGGCTGGTGGACTTCGACCAAAACCCATAAAAACATAAAGTAGAATAAATGGAATCGGTGGTAGAAGTGGAATCTCCTTATGTCAGCAAAAAGGTGGCACGGAAGACCCTCCCCAAATTGCAGCGGTTCAAGGCGCTTCACATGCTGGAAGGAAGAAAAATAACGGATATGGAGGCGATTGACGAGGCCATTGACATTGCCCTGCAAAAAACGCGGAAGGAAAAGAGGACGCGAAGCTTTTTTGAGCTGGCAGGCTTCATCAAAGGAAGAAGGAAGAGCCGCGCCGCGGATGAAATAGACGACGTAGTCTATACGGGAAAGTGACCTCTTTGATCTTCCTGGACACGAGCTTTCTCATCGCCTTTTTCCTGAATACGGACGAGGATCATGCGCGCGCCGCCGAATTGGGCAGGGAAATGACTGCGGAACGTCTGGTGCTCTCGTCTCACAATATTGAGGAGGCCGTCACGTTCCTTCAACGCCGTGAAAACACAAAAAAGGCAAAAGAAGTAGGGGAACGCCTGCTGGAAGCTCAAGAAATCGAAGTCATGTTCCCGGACAAAGAACTTCTCTTGGAAGCGCTCCAAGTCGTCGAAAAACACGGAGGGCTAAGCCTCTGCGACGCACTGGCCATCGTCATCATGAAGCAGAAGAACATCAAAAAGATTGCGTCTTTCGATTCCGATTTCGACCGTTTTCCTGGAATCCAGCGTCTTTACTGAGAAATCAAAGTCCCTCCAAAGGCAACCCTTAAAAAACAGCCTCGGCAAAGAAAAAAGGGGGAAAGAAGGAAATGAGGAAGCTGGCCTTGTTCGTACTGGTTTTTGCTGCCGGCCTCGTTCACGCTTCTCAAGTGCAAATCATCAATCCCGTCCAGAGTACGCTCTCCGAGGGCGACACGGTGGACTTGGGCGTCGTGGGGCCAGGCCAACGCATCGAAGTGGAGATGCTGACCAGAACTGGAGAAAATGATTGGCAAAACAAGGAAAAGGACTGGGACCGCGTGCTCGTGGAACCCGAAACGCTTCCCGGAGGATGGAGGCACGAGGACGGCTTGCTTTACGAGAAAAAGATGAAGGCCATCGTCATCGTCTCCAAAGACGCGCCCGACGATGAATACACGTTTTCCTTGCACACGTTCGACGAGTACGAAGGCACGCAACCCCTCCGCTTCAACGCCAAAGTGAGGGTGAGCAGGGACGTATTCCAGTTCAACGTCGTCCAGGAAACCCTTTCCGCAGGAATAGACCAGCCCGCCGTGTACACGCTCAAATTCCGGAACTTGGGGAGTGCCAGCGACGCTTTTAGAATCGAGGTCACGGGAGGCCTGCCCTCCCAATGGAGATACACGAAAGACGTGTTCGTGCCCCACAACTCGGAACGGGAAGCCCAGTACGAGCTCGCGGGAACCGAACAAGGCGAATTCAACGTGCAATTCAAGGCCACTTCGCTTTCCTCGGAACGCATTTACGGAGAAGACGAGGCCGGCCTGCAAGTGCAGAGCAACTTGATAGAGGACATGAAGGCCACGGGCCGAGGCATGCTCTTGTTCCCCAGCATCGAGCAAATCGTGTACAACCTGCTTGGGCTGATTGCCGTCAACGCCTTCCCTTGACCCCTATAGGGAACCCCGGTTCCCTACTCGGGATACGCAGAACCCGCCGTTCTGCTATTTGCCTAAATCCTCCGAGGATTTAGAGCATCGCCCACTACCCCCAATTACTTTAAGGCTGCAACGACTTCCCGTGCAGGCGCATCCGTTTTTAGGGCCGTAGGAGCAAAATGCGTCCTCGAAACCCGAAAACCCTTCTTTTCCAGCTTCCGCATGATTTCCTCCATTCCTTTCACGGACACTTTCAGCTTCTTGGAAAGCGCATGGACGTCAAAAAAAGCGGCGGGCAGAGCATTTTCCTCTTGCAGCAGACCCAGCAATTTCGCAATGTCCTTCCCACCCTCTCCCTTTCGTTTGTTGTTCGCCTTCACCATGTTTTGGAGGAAAGAAGAGTCGTTTAGGGGGGAGGTCCAGAGAGGTCCAGCGTATTCCAGCGCATGGCCGCATTCGGGACAGGATTCCTTCTGCCTCCTGTCAACAAACCGATGGAAGCATGAAGGACAGTGCAACAAGAAACCCATATGCTGGAGCATCTCGTCTGCCTTCATCGCACTCTTTTCGCACAGGAAAAACGCTTTGACGTAGTGCCGGTGGTAGAAGGAAAAGAGAGGAGTGCAGGCAACATCGAATACGAGTCCCGTGCGGGCCACCCTTCCAATCAATATCCGCAGAGCCGTCTCGTGCTGGAAATAGTTGGCAAGAGGCTTGGCGTCGTAATTCTTCATGCAGGGAACCATATGGGCTCCGGAAAGGTTGGCGAGGTCCGTAGCCGTAACGGAAAGCACGGCTTTCTTCTTCAGCCTCCTTAAAGCGTTTTCGAGGAAGAAGACGGGAGAACCGAAGGGGTCGATTTCAATGAAGTCGTAATAGTCCTTGGAATTGGCCAGGAACCGGTTGAGGTCATTGCAAGCTACCACGGCCCTCTTTTGCAGCGAGTTTTCCTTTATGTTTTTTTTCAGTAAAGGAATGGCATCCTGGTTTGCGTCAACGAAAAAAACCGTTTCAATTCCCTTGTTTTCCTTGGCATAACGGATTCCCCGAGCCCCAAGAGCGCACAAGCCATCCACTACCACCGCTTTTTTTGTTTGCAGGAGGGAAAGGGAAACGGAAAGCGCTAGGGAGGAAATGCTGCGGTTGAAGCGCATGTGGGGGTTGAAGAACACCTTGCAGTGGAAGGGGTCGCGGAAGCTCTGCCTGAGCACGAAAAGCGTTGCCTGGCCTTCTTTCAGCTTGGTAAGAGGAAGCATTGTGAAAAGAAAGAGGAGAATCAAAATAAAAAGAATAATTCTAGGCGCCTAGCGCGTTGCATGCTTGCGTGTAGAACACGTTTTCCACGCCGGAGGTTATGAAGTACATGAGTGCCGGTGAATTGGACAGGGGAATCGGAGAAATCTTTTCCAATAGTTTGAGCGCACCCGGAGTCTCCAAATCCTGCACGCCCCACTTCGTAGCCGCATAGGCGGCCAGCATATTGACATAAACCTTGTATTCGGGATACTTGTATTGAGCGGCAACGGATGCTGCTGAAACCCCGATTCCCATGTAGTCCAAGTCACACTTCAAATCGACGCCCGCGTGAATGATGGCGTACAATTGGTTCCCGCACATGGCCGTAACGGGATAGGAGCGGCGGGGAATGCAGGCGGTAGTGCACGTGACAATTCCTTCTCCTGGAGGCGAATAGTAGGGCTCTGGACCGCCCACAAGACACGCGCAAGTAAGATGAGTTTGCCTAAAGTACGGAAATACGCCAGGAAGGTCTAAATCCGTTCCTGCTGCCGTAATCGTGTTGCTTGCAATCTGGGTGGCCGTAGATTCAATTTCCCACGCGGTCCATTTGCACGCGTATTTCTTTTCAAGAGCAGCTGCTAGGCATGCCGTTTCATCGGCATAACACCCCGGAGTACAAGAACCGCAAGGGCCAGGGCAAACGGAACAACTACTCACACAAGCCGCTGCAATGCTATGACAAACGGCGACATCGGCGGCATAGGCCGCATCGCAAGCCCGAATGGCGGCCGTGTATTTAGCCGTTTCGCTTGGGGCGATGGCGTGGCAAGCAGCTTTCTTGAACGGTATTTGCCAGAAGGAGCTCGGGATGGGAATGGGAATCAGCTGCTCCTTCTTCTCCAATTGCTCGGCAGAAGCAAGGTTAGCTTCATCTTGCGAGTCAATGCACTCCGGCTTGCCGGTAAGGAAGTTGCAGAGCGCAAGGTAGCCTCCAGAAGATTGCTGCTGGAAGGAATCGGTTTGCTCGAAGGAAGGGGTTTGCGGGCTAGCGGGGCAAGCAGGAGGCGTGCCGGCGTTCACGTACTGGTAGCGATACAGGCGGGAAATTCGTGCTTCGTAAGTCCATGCTTTGCCGTCGAAAGTGGAGGCGGCAATTTCATAAACGGCGGGGCCGTCGTCCTTGCATCCATATGTGGAAGGAGAATCGAGGACGCGGATAGTTGCAGGGAGTTTGGCGCCTTGGATGAGGCGGATGATTGTAGTGTAGACAAAGGGATTTTCCGTGACTTTTGTAAGGGGAAGGCCGTGCGAGGACCGGAAGGCCGTGGCTTTCGCGATGTTTTCGGAAGCTTGCCTGAAGGCGGAGAAGGCACCCGCGGCTGCCGAGCTCGTGCACCAGCCTTTTGCGCAGCAGAGGAAGTCGCTGCATTGCTCCACGCGACCGCCCTGGTCGCTGATGTCCTGGTAATAGGTCTCCGTGGGAGTGTAGAGGAGGGAGGCGGCCTTGCCCTCGTTCTCGAACACTTCCAGCAAGCCGTCACCGCTCCAGGCAAAGCTTTGGGCTCCTGCACCAAGAAAGTCGGCGTTGAGCATGTTGTTTAGCGAGAGCCTGCGCGCGCCCTGCGTCTCGCTGATGATGTGGAAGAGCTTGGAAGAGGAACCTTCGAGGGTTTCGGGGACGGCGTACGTGGAAGGAATGGAGTTGTCTATAGAGAGGCGGATGGGAAGCTGCAACGTGTTCGAGGCGTCGCCGGGACAGGCAAGTTCCAAGTAGCTGCCCGTATCTGGAGACAATTTGCCGCCCTTGAGGTCCAGCTCACAGTTTCCGTTCAAGGGCTTGCCTCTAAAGATGAGGAAGTTGTTTTCTACCGAGTAGCAGGAAGAATAGTTGGACCGTACGCTAAACAAGGGCTGGCGGCAGGAAGGAGTCAAGTCAAAATGGGCTATATCGGCAGGGAATACGGCATCCGCCTTGAGCTCAATGGAAGAAGTGCGAGAGGTAAGCCTTCCTCCGACAATATCGATGCCTATTCCTGGACGCGGAGTGGGCTCAGGGCCTCCACCAGCGACACAAGCGCTATTGGAGCAGCCATTTGAACAAGATTGGATGAGGCGGGGCTGCGTGCTGGAAGTGCACCTGGAAGTGGTTTGGCCGGGAGCGAGGCAGTCTTTCATTTCGTAGTTGGCATAGAGGTTCCCGTCTTGGCAGAAGGCGTCTCCAACGTAGCCGTCCAAGCCGCATTGCAGGGAAGAAGTGCACGATGAAGGCGTTTGCGATGTGCTTACATCCACGAACGTTTGCGTGCAGGAAACTCCTGAGATAGAAGAGGAAAGCGAGAAGCTGCCTTGCGAGGGATAATTGCAGAGCGCTCGGCATTCTCCCGCAGTGCCGGCACAGTTCGTCGCGGACGCGGTTTTTCCGTTTCCGCAATTGATGTTGATGACGTAAAGGGGAGAGGCAAAACCGGAGTAGCTTACTTGCACGAGGGCGGACTGTCCAGAAGAAAGCGTGGAACGGTCGGCGTCGAGGGAACAGCGGGCATTCGATTGAGGTTGAGTGGGAACGCACGTGCCCGTGGCTTGATTGCATTCCCCTGAAGGACAGTCGCTGTTGTAGTTGCAGGAGGAAGGGACGGCACAGGAGCCCGTACAACATACGCCAGAAGAACAAATGCCATTCGTGGAGGGGGATACGGGAGAACAGTCGTCAAAATCTCCGCAATTGCCTACGCACGAGCCGCCCGCTTGGGAGCAGGAGAGAGGTTCAGGAGTGGGGGTGGGGAGGCCGGCATCCGCGCACGTGTTCGTGGCAAAGTCGCACCAACCCGAAAAACAGTCTTCGTCGGAAGTGCAGGAAAGAGGCGTAGGAGTCGGGGAGGGGGTGCCGATGGCTCCGCAGTTGCCGCGGCAAATGCCGTCCAGGCACCTAGCTTGGTTCTGGGGGCACGGTTCGGGAGTCGGGTAAGGGGTTGGAGTAGGCGTGGCAGTGAACGCGTCGAAGCAAAGGTATTGGCAGGAACCGTCGGGGCAAATGCGCTTGCCTCTCCCGCAGGAAGGCATGACGGTGAGGGAAAGCGAAGCGCTGACTTTCTGGTCCTCGCGGCCTTCTGGCCACACTTCAACGGAAATGCTTTCCTCTCCTTCGCGCACGGGCCAAGAAAGCACGTTGACGCGGAAATAGGAAGCGTCTTCCAGCGTTCCTCTCGCGGAAGAGGAAGCGGAGTCTTCATAGGGCTGGTTGTTGACGGAAAACTTCTTGAAGTCCACGAGGCCGCTGCGGGAAGCGACTTGGAAAAGGAAGGGAGACTTGGAGAAGGAAGGGGAAGGTTCGAAATCCAAGTGAACGGCAAGCGCGGAAGCGTCGCACGCATTCTCGCAGTCCCCGCATTCTTCGTCGCATCCTGCAATCGAACGCGCCTGCAGGCCCTGCTCCACAACGAAGCCGTCTTGTTCGAGCGTGGCAGACAGGCAGCCGGCGGCGCGGCACTTGAACTCTTTTTCTTGCAGCAAGGGAAGCGTTTCCTTGAAGGAAGCGGCATAGCAACCGGACTTGGACGGGGAGTCGGCAAGCAAGCCTAGTCCCTCGTCTTCTGGAAGCCGCACGTAGCCCTCATTCGTAACGGCGAAGGCGCGGTAGTGAAGGGAAAGAGCCGTTTTAGCCTTCACGTTTTCCTTTACAGTAAAGAGGAAGGAAACGTCTTGCGTCAAGGTTCCGTCAAACGTAAGTTCCAGCCACTTGAAGCTGGGAGATTTCGGGGAAGGAGGCGTTTGCGTGCAAGTAGAGGAAGGAACATAGGTCGTAGAATTTTTCGAGGAAAGGGGAGGCTTGAGCGTGCTGTAGGAAATGATTTCCGCAATGTCTTCCTCGAGGGAAACGGCGTCGCCAACGCGGAAGAACACTCCGGTCTGCTGTGCATCCTTGGAACTGACGAGCACTTTCGCGGTATAGGACTGTCCGGCAAGCAATTCGGTTGCGTTTTGCCCCAGCACGTCTGCTACCCCCAGCCACTTTACGAGAAGGGAAGGAGCGGTTTCGGAATTAACTAAGTAAATGGGGAGCTCTTTTTCTTCCTCTACAACCATGGGAATTTCGGTCGTGTACTCCACGTACCCGGCGGCAAAGGCGCTCAGGTTTCCTGAAGAAAAGCGGCGAATGCGCAAGTAGCAGGAGTAGCCGGAACACGAATCAAAGGGCTGGCTGCTTACGGCAAGGGAAAAGTCGGCGTAGACGGGGGCGTTCGACTGAGCATCGAAAGCGGA
>SBBD01000100.1 GCA_005239845.1 archaeon
GGTTCCGTATTCCCCATGCAGCGCCGTTCCACGTAGCGCAAGGGGGGCTACCTTACTATTTAAATAAGTGTTTTTGGCCTTAATTTGTTCGATTCAAGCCTATGCTGGAAGACTTTTTCGAGCGCCTGCAGGAATCTTGGGCGAACTTCCTCGAGTGGTGCGACGAGAAAGGCCTTCCCTTCAAGGGGCTGGCGGAGTCCCTCGAGGAAAAAGGCATTCCTTCGCTTCCCGCGTTCATCGTCTTCCTGCTACTGATTATTGGCGCCATCGGCTTCTTCTATTTCGGGGGCCCGCGGCTCTTCGAGCCCAAAACCGCCGCCGTTACCGTCACGTTGAGGACTGCAGACGACTTTCCCCTTTCGGGGGCCACGGTTTTCCTGACGGATCCTGAAGGCAACCGGCCTCGTCTGGATGCGGTCACGGATTCGGACGGCGTTGCCTTTTTTTCTGGCGTCCCCGTGGACGTCACGTACCAGGTCAGCGCCCTGGATTCCGAAAAGAAAACATTAGAATTTTCAGCGGCCTCTGGAAAGACACTAACCGTCACCAAAAAATCCGAAGAGAACCGGGTTTCCCTGCGCTTGGCTGAAACGACGCCTACGCGCACGGTGCGCTTGACGGTTTCCGTGCGGGTGCCGGAGTCCGCGCAGTTCTTCATTTCCGACCCGGACACGCTGATTCCCTTGCAGGACTCGAAGACGGGTGCTTCCGTTTCCTTTGACGTGGAACCCAACCGCCGATACAAAGTCATCGCCTCCGCGGAAGGCTACAACTCGGAGACGCGCGACATTTCCATGGCCGACCGCGACGACGTCGAACCGCCTTTTGAACTCGCCCTCAAGGAATCCGCGGCGAACGGCAAGGTGCGCGTGCTCGTCTTGGACGCACAAAACCGGAAGCCCGTCGCTAACGCCACCGTCGACATTCAGGATGCCACGGGCAAGGCGCTCTTCCCCAACCTGAAGACGGGCGAAAACGGCCGCATTTCCTCGCAAGACGTGCGGCTGGGAACCGTGATCGCCGTGAGCGCCAAGGCCCCCGGCTATGAAACAAACACGTCTGATTCCGTAATCGTTGTCGCTGACACGCCCATGGAACTGTTGTTGAAGCCCGTTTCCGAGGAAGCCGAGCGTTTGATGTACGTCAAGGTGACGGATGAAAACGGGGTTTCCGTACTGAACCCAATCGTCCGCCTTTATGACGCCAAGTGGAAAAAGGTAAGCGAACAGTCCTCGCCCAACGGCAGCGTGGTTTTCGGCCCCTTGGACTCCGGCACCTTCTATCTTACCGCGTTCAAGCTCGGCTATCTTCCTGCTTTTGAAGAAAACGTTCACCGCGGCAATTCCTACCAGCTCAAGCTCACGAAGGCCAAGGACGACAATTCGGGGCTCGTGCGCGTGACCGTCTTGGATGCGGCCCTGCAAGCGGTTCCTGAAGCCTCCGTGGGCTTGTTCTACGAGGGAGGAAGGCCGTTGGGCATCCCTGAAAAGTATGCCTCTGCCGACGGCTCCATCGATTTTGCGGATGTTCCTCTGGAGCGCGTGTATGCTTTTGCTTCGTTTGCTGGAAGGGAAGGCAAAAGCGCTCCCCTTCTTGTCTCTACGCAAGGCACCGGTGAAGAGGAGGACGTGAACGCCCTTCAAGTGGTCTTGCAGCCCGCGAAAGCCAAAATCGTTGCCAGCGTCCGCGACCATTTCACGAACCAAACCCTCGAGGAAGCGGAAATCGAGTACAGCCTTTCGGAAGGGACGTTTTCGAAAACGGTCTCGTGCACGACGCAGCGGGGCAAGTGTTCTGCCGACCTTTTGGAAGGCTTTTACGTGGCGCGCATCATCCTTCCCGGCTATGACCCTTTCCTCTCCTCCGCGTTCGAGGTCAAGGCCGGTCCGAACAACAGGCAAAACTTTGAGTTGATTCCCCTGGGCGCCAAGCAGCAGCAGATAGTGTTCCAAGGCTTTTTCGATTTGCAGGGCAACAAAGTGAATGCACTCGGCCCCTCTTCCGTCTACACCGCCAAATTCCTGCTCTCCCGTCCTTCCGTGAACGTGACGCGCGGTGAAGTGCACGTGCGCGTGGGTACGGCAGACTCTTCCTTGGAAAGCGAATTAGCAGAAATCGTGGATTATGAGGCCGGCACGGCGTTCGTCGAGAAGGGCACGGAATACGACTTGAGCGCCCCCACGCCCACGGCAACTCCCGCTCCTACCGTGAATGAAACGAACGCGTCCGCCGCACGCTTGGATTTTGCCGACATTCTCAAGCCTGCCTATAAATACGTCCACTTCTCCTTCCTGCCGTTCAGCGGCACGAAAGAACTCGCCGTGCAATTGCGCACCAAGCCCGTCTCGCAAGGCAAAGTTACTTTGCAGTACCGCTCCGCCTTTGAAACCTCGCGGGAGACGCTTCGGGACCCTGAAGATGATGTCGCACAAGGCCGCGCTCTTCTCGCCAACATGAAATCCGCCAGCATTCCCCTCTCGTTTGGAGGCGTGTGCGAGGAATCCTTGTGCATCGAACACTATTTCGAGGGCAAGAACGGCAAGTCCGCACAGGACTACGACGCGGAAGTCGGGGAAACGTTTTCCTTGAAGTTCCAGCTCGCCTCTGCTTCCGGAACCCAAGTCGAGCTTTCCACCTCTTCCTCAGAAGAGACCGTCGTGCTGAAGGAAGGGTCGAGCGGCGGCTCGAGGGCTTCCGCGCACAGCACGGGCGAAAGCCAGTCCGTTTCCATCACCACTACCGAAGACAACGCCGCAGGAGACTTCCTGTTGGAAGCGAGAAGGCTTTCCCGTGATGTGGCCTTGCAGCTGCAAATACGGGGTCCGGAAGGCGTGTTGAACCGCGCGCTTTCCGTGCGCGTCGTGGGCAAGAAACCCGACTTGAAGGTCACCGTGCGCCCAACGACTTTGACGGCTCTCAAGCCCAACGCGCTCACGTTTACGGTAGAGGATTCGTTGGGCTTGCCCGTGAAAGACGCCTTTGTTTCCGTAGGAAGCGGGAGCGACGCCTTGAGGGGCGCCGTTTTTGACGGCGTTCTTGACGAAGGAAGGACCGGAAATGCGGCTACCTTCCGCGTAGAGGGCGTCGAGCCTTCTGCCGCCGGAAGCGTTTCCTATAAAGTGGAAGCGGAAGGCTTCAAAGTAAAACGCGGCTCTATTCCAGTAATCGCGGAAAGCCTCGTGGACGTGGAAGGCCAGTCGTTGTCCATTTCCGTGGATTCCTACGACCCCCGCCAGCAAAGCTTTACCGTCAAGAACTTGTTGGACAACGAAGTTACTGTTTCGCTTCAAGTGCAGCCCGCCCGCTCTCCGCAATACACGCAGCTTTCCGTAGATTCGAGCTCGTTCCGCTTGAAGCCGAAAGCCTCGCGTTCCGTGACGTTGCAGGCCAGCGTCCTGGAAACCGTGCTGCCCATTTCCTCGAGGGCTAACACGCTTTCCGAAACCGTTTCCGGAAGGATCGGCGTGCTCGCCCGCCTCGGAAGCTACGACCAGGAAGCGTTTGTCCCCTTCAGCGTTTCCACTTCGTTTACCCAGCAGGACTTGGAAGCGTTGTGGTCCGTTTCCGCGGACTCTCTGCAATTCGCCTTGCAGCCTCCCTTGCGCCCTCAAGGCGAGCAGTTTCTCGTCGTCACCAACGACGGCCCCTATCCTTTCGTCTTGAACTACGAAAGCACCATGTCCAACATCTACCTCGACCCGCTTTCCCAGACTATTGCTGCAGGGGACTCCGCCCAATTCCGCGTCTTGGCGCGCGCCTTCCCCGTAGATGCGTGCGCGTTGGAGAATGACGAACGCCAAGGCACCCTTACGCTTTACGCCAGCTCGTTGGGCATCACGTCCCGCAAGCGCGTGTCCTTGAACTACCAAGCGTCTTCCTCGGAAAGCTGCAGGGACGTGCATGGCGGTGAAGAGAACGAGACGGCTACTCCCACGCCTACACCTACTCCTACGGTTACTCCAACTCCTACTTCCACCCCGCGCCCAACTCCAAGAGCCCCCAGCTGCGCGTTGAGTGTCGAGCCTTCCCGCTTCCAAGTTTCCGGCTCCAGCACGGTCACCGTAAATTATTACGAGTTGGACCGCGCGCCCAACGTGATCGTGGTGAACTGCGGCAACGGCCGCACGGCGAACGCCGTTGGCTGCGGGGGCACGACGGGAAGCTGCATCGCCTCCTGTTATTATGAAGGAAGGGGCACTTACCAAGTCCTAGCCTCTGCCGGCAGGCAGGCCTGCGTTTCCTCCAGAGTGGAAGTGTTTCCTGCAGATGTGACGCTTACGCCTACCCCTACTGCCACTCCAACAATCCAGTGCCGCTCAGACTCAGCTTGCAGTTATGACGAGAAATGTACTGCAAACGTCTGCGAGCCCTTGCAGTGCCAGGACAACGAGGAGGCTGTAAACCACCAGTGCAAAGCGTTGCCCCAGCCCGTCTACCGCGTCAAGGGCGGCGTGCGCATTTCGTTGCCCGTCCAAATCGTGCTCCAGCTCCCCCAAAACACGAAGATAAAACAAAATCCTGACGGTTCCACGTTTGTTGAACTTCCCAACAAGGACACCATGCTTTTCGAAGGAGAAGCCACTGTCAGCGAGCTCAACAGCCTCCAGCAATATTCCCCGTATTCCAGCTCGTTCACGTTCTCCATCCAGCAGGGTGGCGCCAAACTGGTGGCCCTCGTCCCGCGGGGCGTGTTCTTCGAAGTGCCCGCCAAATACGCCACCCGCATTCCCATCGCGGACCGCAACGCTTACCCGCAACTCTACACGGGATCCCTCCCCTTGTTCCAGCAGGCCTTCACGCAGTACGGCTGGGAACTCCGCTTGCCCGTGCCGGTTTATTTGGATTTCCCGACGGAAACCGACTTTTCGCGCGACGGCCCCCTGCAGGTCGCCAGCGTAGAAGACTTCGACATCTACTACCCCATCAACTCGCAGACGTATCGCCCCTATGCCAGCGAGGAGCGCCGCGTCCAGGTGCAGGCCCGTGCGCCCATCCGCATCCAGCTCACGCCCTTCATTTACTCGCGGGATGCTATTGACGTGGAATTTCCCGTGGAGGTCACGCTGCTCATCGAGGAATCCGTGCGCGTCAAGAAGGACCGCTTCTCGGGAGGCAAGGCCTTGCAGTTCAGGAGCGGCACCACCATCTCCCTTTCCAGCGACGCCATTGTTTCAACAGATGCCAGGGACTTCAAGCGCGTCACGCTTCCCTCCGGAAGCCCCTTGCGCGTGCCTCCCCCGATGGCTTTGCAGGACTACAACGGCCAGCTTTTCCTGCAATTCCCCTTCCGCACGCTCTTCAAGGTTCCTGACGCCACGACGTACGCCGTCAACGTGGAAGAGAACGGCGTCACCGCGAGAAGCATCAGCACGGATTACGTCGAAATCGGCTTCCCAGAAGGAGGCGCGCGTGCGGGCTTGAAAGCCCCAGATGGTTCCCGCATCGTGGAGGCCCTTCCCTTGCATCCCATTGTAATCGGAAGGCCGGATTTCGGCATCATTGGCTCCACCAAGCGCCTGCCGGTGGGATTCTCCATGAAGCTTGCCGCCAACGTCAACGTCAGGTACAACAGCAGGGACGACGCGCACTTGGTGGAATTCGTGAACGGGCAGCGTATGCTCGTGAAAGGCGCTTCCATTGACGAGGAAGATTTCGTGGAAGGCCGCACGTTTTCCGTGCCTCCCAGCGTCTCCATCATTTTCGACAAAGCCATGTTGCAGGAAACCGAGCAGAAGTTCGGCCAGGACCGCTTCACCGTCACGTTCCCCGAAGACCTCACCCTGCACTTGCCCTCCGATGTCACCGTCAAAAGGAAGGTGGTCGGCAACTCGTTCTTTGAAATCGAGCTTCCCTTCACTCCCGTGCTGCAACGCAATGAAAACGGCAGGGACTTGTTCGTGGAAGCGGGCACGCCCATCACGTTCGGCATCATTGACGAGGAGTTGGAGAAGCTGCAGGGAATGGACTTCCCGTTCTCCGGAATGCCTTTCGACGTGACGGGCATCATTCCTCCGGAAAACCTGCTCAAGTTCCTGGAAGAGCCTTTCGAGAAGACGGGCGACCTCCTGCAGTCCTACCGCTTGAGCGTGTGCACGGATTTGGAAATCAAGAACCCGCAGTACGGCGACGCCATCGAGTTCAACGCCATTCGTTTGATGTCCGACGAGTTCACGGACGCGGAAGAATCGGAGGACGGCACCGCCTTCCGCATTCCCCCCAACACGCGCTTCATTCCCCGCATCTGCCAGGATACCGACAGCAAGTACAAGTTCCTTGCCACCTTCAAGACGGACGTGGCCTACTACTTGCCGAAAGACGCTCCCGAAGTGGACACGAATCCCGACTCCATGAACAAGCGCGTGGACCTCAAGGGATGCAGGCCCGTCCGCGTCAACGTCAGGGGCTACGAATACGCTTTCCCGCAAGTCAACGAAATCTGGTTCTCGGAACTCAACCCGAAACCAAAAGAAACCGACGCGCCCCAAGAGATCCTCGTGCCTTCGGACGCGAAGACGACGCTCGTGCTCTGCCCGCGTCCCACGCAGAAAGACGGCGCGTTTGCTTCCATCAGCGGCAACTTCCGGCCCTTGCGCATCATTCCCCAAGAAAAGACGCTGCACTTCACGGACTCGCAAGCCCAGTCCACCTTAAGCACGGACAATGCGGACCCGCGGGGCTTCTGCATCCTCAACGAGGCTCCTTCCCCCGTGAACGTCGAGTTGAGGCTGGATACGGGCCGGGATGGCGACACGTGGGACGGCAGCGTCAACGGCATCACGGGCGGTTCCATCGACCCCGTTTTTGAAGACGCCGTAAAGCTCATCGTGAAGAAGGGCGCTTACACCCAGGACAAGGGCATGGTGCTCGGAGGCAAAGCCGAACAAGCATCACGGAGCCAGGAGGAAGCCTGCCAGACCCAGAAATTCGTCTTTCACGTAGGCGTGCCAACTTCTTACTTGGATTCCAACGGCTGCCTGTTGCCCCAACAGCAACTCGACGCGTTGGGAGCCATTGAAGGCAACCTCAATTTCTTCTTCACCTATCAAGGCCAGACCGGCGTGCAGAGCGCCAAGCTCAAGCTCACCTTTGAAAAGAAAGGCACGTGCAGTGGAGACGTGCGCTTCCAGCTTTCGCAGGCCATGCAAGGGTTCTTCGTGAACTACGAGAACAAGCTTTCGAATGACCGCGACGGCAGCAGACAGAAACTCGTGTTCAAGGATGTAGGCCACCAACGCTGGATGGCCATGGTAAACAACTTGGACGAACAGGTGACCGTTGCGGTCAAGTCCACCCTTAAAGGGGAAGACTTTGTCTCGTGCACGCTTCCTGAAAACGGATTGCTGAAGGCGGGCCACGGCTTTGTGTCCGAGTGCACTGCGCTCAAGGAAGGCTCTGGCCGCATCGAAGTCTCTTACACGGGCGCTATTTCCGGCAACACGGACAAGAAAACCGTGGATGTAACGGTTGGAAAGCTGGACGACACGTTGAAGGACATGTTCAAGCATTCTCCGATGGGCGACTTGGCGAAACAGGCCGTGCTGACCGTGCCCATTTCCGAACTCAAGTCCACGGACGAGGCAAAGACGACTGCGGGCGGAACGACTACAACGGCTGCCGCTTCCTCTCTTGATTTCAAGGAACAGGCTCCTGCTGGCTTGTTGTACACTCCATCCTACGATATACCTTTACGCTCATCGGCATCTTCTATTTCCCTCTCCTTTGCTGAAGGGGATGAAGCCGCCGGTTCTCCTGCTGTCAGTTCCATGACTCCTCCCTCGATTTCCAAGGACTTGCCTGCTTCCGTCATGAAGTGCCAGACCAACTTCTGCACGGGTTCGCAAGTGCAGGACGCGCTGAAGGGCTTCGGCTCGAAAATGCAGGAATTCATTTCCTACTTCTACGACCAGCCCACGGAAGCCGACTTCCAGAAAGCGCTGTATGGCTTCTGCCACCCGCTCAACAAGGACTTCGAGCACCACAACCAGCAGGAGTACTACAAGAGCATCGTTTTGCAGGCGGCGAACACGCGGGTGCCGTTGGACGTCATGCAGCAAAAGTTTGCGGAAGGACTCGGCCAGTTTGCCGGAGAGGGTCGAGATAACCCCGTGACCGTCAATTGGGCTACGCGGGAAGGCATTGCGCAATGCGGCATCTACCTCGTGAAGTCGCGCCTGGGCTTATGCGAACCTTTTTCCGGCACAAAAGAGGATTGGCTGAAAAATGCATTCGTGGAAATGAGCGTGAACCCGTTGGAGTCTTCCGGCGAGTTCAAAGCCTGCGAGGAAACGCTTGCGAACGCCGGCCTTCTCACGGCAGAAGACCCGCAAATCTCTGTTGGAAGAGAGCAAGTGCAGCCGTTGGGCTTCCTGCGCTATTTCGAGATGGACCCCAACTTCTTCAACGAGGAAGCGGAACAGACGGACTCCTTGATTCCCGCCAAATTGTTCTACTTGGGCTCTTTCCGCGACCAGGAAAACAAGCGCGACATGCAGAACGCCAAAGCGCTCGCCAACGTGCTCTATTCCACGGAACCCAACCTCGTTTCTCCCTCGCTTTCTTACAGCGACGGCGGCTACTGCGCCAGCCATGGTGTAGTCGCTCTCACTTCCGTTATGACGGCCAGCGCTCCCGCTATTGCCGCTCAAATCGTGGAAGCGTACGCGAGCGCCGGAATCGGCGCGAAAGCCATCATCGAATCCGTTTTCGGCTTTTCCAGCACGGCCGCCTTGTGCCTTTCCACGGGAACCGTCACTGCCGTTTCCGCGGGCCTTTCGGATGACGTGAAAATGTGCGATGCCTATAACGTGTGCGCCGAGTCCAGCTTGTACGCGCTCACGAACGCCTATGCGAACGTGATTCCGTTGAGCACCATTTCGCGCACTCCTGCGGGCATTGCCACCGCGCTTCGGGGAGTGGGGGCTCGCGGCTTTGCCAGCCGTTTCGTGAACGAGTATGCCGCGTTCACTGCGTTGAGTGGCGCTATTGCCGTTGGAGACGAAATCATTAGCTCTGACGACAAAGCGGTTGCTTCTCCTGGCCTCGTGGGCCCTGCAGGAAAAGTGTTCAAGCCCGTTTTCGGGAGCGTGAACTACATGACGGAGCAGGGCGTGCGCTTGTACGGCCTTTCTGGAACGGAGTCGCGCTTGGCTTCCAAGGGAATCCGGGACGCGTTGATTGAGGCGGAAAAGCTGAGCCTTTCAGGGGAACAGGGCGGCACGGCGCTCATGTCGTTGGTGGCCGGTTCTTCCAGGAAAGCCCCCAGCGCTTCCACGATTGATGCGCTCATCGCGAATGCCGACGACCTTTCCGTCACTCGCGCGTACGCGAACACCTTGGAACGCGATGCCATCACTACCCTATTCGACCACTTGGCAGATCCGGCAAGCACCGCTTACCGGGACAACGTAAAACAGCTTGTTAAAGGAATGAAAGCCGCTACGATCCAGTCAACGCCTGAAGCTACGGTTAACGTGTTCCAAAAGGCAATGCAACTGGCTACTCGCGACGTTAGCCGTGGCGGTGTGTATGGCGAAGCCGACGCTATTCAGGAGGTCAATAGTTACTTGCAAAAGAATCCCGACGAGGTTGCAGAATTTCTTTCTCAGCGCGCCACTCGCTTAAATCTCCAAAAAATATTGGA
>SBBD01000165.1 GCA_005239845.1 archaeon
CTCCAGAACTCAGGGCGTAGTCGCTGGGAATGGGATAGGCAGAGACTCCCGCAGGAAGCTGCTGCGTCGACAAGTAGACTCGCTGTAGATTGGGGCCTTGGTTTCTAATCACGATGGGAAAACTGGCTGAAACCCCGCTTTCTGCCGTGGCGTTGGGAATGGACGATACGCTCAAAAAGTTGCACGTAGCCTGAACTGGAAGGGCAAGGACAAGGAAGAAGATGAACAGGCATTTGTTCGAGAGAAAGCGGGCCATGTGCAACGGTATGCGAAAACGTTTTAATATAGCTTTCTGTCTCTCTTAGCCAGCGCGTTTTTTGTGATTTCATGGATTTGGTTTCTTTGGTCTTGTACGTGCTCCCCGCCTATTTCGCGAATGGCGCCCCCGTTTTACTGGGGGGCGGCAGACCCGTGGACGCCCATTTCAGGCTTTGGGACGGCCGGCGGCTTTTCGGGGACAGCAAGACGTGGCGCGGACTGGTTGCAGGCATAAGTGTCGGCGTCCTAGCCGGCTTTCTTCTGGCGTATTTGCTTCCCGTGCATTTTTTGCCCTTCCTTGCCTTTCATGAAAAAATGGGCGTGTCTGCTCTCCTGGCGGTGGGAACGATGGTAGGGGACTTGTTGGGCAGTTTCATTAAAAGGCGCATGAACTTGCCTCCGGGCGCGCCCTTTTTCGTCACGGACCAACTCCTTTTCATTGCCATGGCCCTCGCGTTTTCCTCTGTTGTTTTCCTCCCGTCCTATGCCGACATTCTTGTTGTCTTCCTGCTGACGTTCATTCTGCACATATTAACAAATATAACTGCACACCACCTGAACCTCAAGCGCGTGCCCTGGTGACGGAGATGCGCTTCCTTTATCCGGACGAACGGCGTTTCCTCTTCCGCTTTCTCTCCATCTTCTTTTTCCTCTTCCTCCTGCTCTTCCTGTTCGAACTAAATTGGCTTACCCGATGGATTGCTGGAGTGGAAACCGGCCTCCTGAATTACGTGGGAGTTCCTGCCTCGCAGGAAGGTTCCTATATCCTGATGGGGCCCTACCTCGTGCACATCGTCCCCGAATGCACGGGGCTCGTGATGGTTTTTCTTTTGGCGGCTCTCTTGTACGCTACGCGCATCCCGGAACTCCAGCGGCGGAAAGCCCTCGTGGTCTTTACTCCTTTTCTCCTGCTCTTCAACCTCCTCCGCCTGCTGGCCACGCTGCTCGTGTTTTATTATTGGCAGGCGTTGTTCGGTGCCGTGCACGTATTTTTGTGGTTCGTGGACTCGGCGCTCGTGTTGGGGTTGTGGTATTACGTATACCGAAAAGGGAAGTAAGCCATGCGTAACGTCCTGCTCTTGGTGTTGGGGCTTGCCGTCCTGTTTGCATTGCTGGCCGGCTACGAGGGCGGCTCGGCCTTCCAACTAAAAAAATCGACTCCATCTCCTGTGAGTCCCCCTTCTGCTGCAATTCCTTCTTCCTCGTATTCCGTGGACCTTTTGCTTCCCGCCGTTTCCAGGAGCGGGGAAGGCTCGTTGGCCCAACTCCGCGTCCACGTCGTTGCCGGCAAGGGCCGCATGTTCTTGCAGTCGGATTCCGCCAACCCGTTGACGAACCCGGACACGCAATACTCGATCCGAACGGCCTTCGAGGTGGCAAAGCAATTGGCGGAAGCGGACGCAAACGCTTTGGATGTCTACTATTCCATTTCCGCGGACTCGGACGTGGTGGGAGGGCAATCCGCGGGCGCGGGCGTTGCCGTGGCCACCCTTGCTGCCTTGGAAGGGGCGAAGCTGAAGGAAAACGTGTTGATCACGGGCTCTGTGGACCCCCAGGGCGGCATTGGCAAGGTGGGCAAGGTTTTGCAGAAGGCCCGGGCCGCCAAAGCTGCCGGCTATTCTATGCTGCTCGTACCCGTCGGAGAACGCACTTATGTGGAGCAAAAACAAGTGTGCAAGAACGAGGTCATTCAAGACACGTATTATCAGACGTGCACCACTCAAAGCGTCACCGTGGACGCGGAAAGCGAAGTGGGCCTACAGGTTGTTGAAGTTGCAGACGTGCTGGAGGCCTACCGTCTCATGAAGGAATAAAACAAACGCCGCGGCCTATCCTCGTGCTCCTGTCTTTCCTCCCCCATGGCTCGTCTGTATTTGCGGTCTTTTGTTTTATCGTTGTTGTTGCCGTTCGTACATTTCAAGCACTTCTTCTTCTGTAGTGGCATCTTCCGGGCGCTTGTCGGAACGCACCTGTACGAGTCTCGGAAACCGTAAGGCAAGCCCTTCCCCGCCTTCCCTTTTCCCGCACGTGTGCATGGGCGACTTGGAGATCTCGTCCGCGTTCACTTCCACGACCATGGTTGGCTGCACCCATACGTCGGGGGCAACTTCGGAGTCCACGGAAGGAGGTTTTTCCGCTGACTTCGTTTTCTCCAGTTCTTCCCTCAATGCTTTCATTTGCTCTTCCGTGAAGCCCGTGCCCAAACGCGCGATGCTTCGGAACCGCTCGCCCTTTTCATCATATGCCGCGGTCAGCAGGCCCCCGAAATCGAACTGGGCGCGCTTGCCTTTTCCCTTATAGTACCCGATGACCACGAGGTCAAACGTATCCGTCATTTTTCCGTACGAGCGCTTGAGCTTGATCCACGCAAACTTTCTGGCTCCTGCCACGTAGGGCGCCTTCACGTCCTTGGCGAGGATGCCCTCCAACCCTTTCTCAATGCATTGCTCAAAAAACGTTTCGAGCTTTTGAGGCGTTTTTGCCATGACCGCATCCGACAACCGAGTCCTGTCCGAGCCCTTCCGAATCAATTTCGCAAGCTCTTTTCTCCTTTTCTCGTAAGGCTCCATCGTATAGTCCTTGCCGTCCGCATACAAGAGTTCAAAGGCGTACAGCTTCAACGGGATTTGCTTGGCTTTCTCGCTGACTTCGTGCTTCCGGCGCCGTTGGATGGTAACTTGGAAGGGCAGGAACCGCTGCCTCGCTTCGTCAAACGCAATGGCCTCTCCCTCCAGAATGGCTTCTTTTGCCCGCACGTCTTTCCGGACGGCTTCCACTACGTCCGGAAACATGGCCGTCATTTTTTCCTGTTTGCGCGAAAAGAGTTCGACGTGGTCCTCCTTCTTGTGCACTTGCAGCCTAAAGCCGTCATACTTGCCTTCCACGCTGCACGCCCCAATTTTTTCAATGATTTCTTTTGCGTCCGTCAGGCGTTCTGCAAGCGCCGGTCGTATCGGGGAAAAAACGGAAGGCTTCATGTCCCCAATCTCCTTCATTTTCCCTTGCATTAAAAGCTCGGCAACCAACCCTAAGTCTGAACGCATATTGAACGCTCTTTCCAGTGAGGGCCTCAAGCTTTTGTCTTGCTTTGCAAGCATGGAAAGCGTATCCAAAATCGTGGGGCTCCCGATGCCCAGCCGCAACCGGCCTTGGACGAACCGTACAATCACTTTCGCTTCTCGGGGCTCGGCGTTCGCCAGCAGTTCCGCCAACAGCTTGATTTTCGTGTCCTGTGAGCCTTCCCCGCTTGCAGTGGCTATCCTGTAAAAATTGTCCTGCACTTTCTTCGTGTCCAGCCTTTCCCTTGCCAACAACATCTGCGCCTTTTTTTCCAAGAGCAACTCGGCGGTTTTCCCCAAGTCTCCCTCTTTCTTGTACACGGCTTCAATGCGTTCGACGTCCTGCCCTGCCACTCTCGAGATGGCTTGTTCGGCCAGCTTGTCCCCCACCCCCAGCTCGATTCCCGTGAATTCGGGGGCCACGATGCCTTGGCACAAATAGACGAGGCTGCGGATCTCGGAAGCATTCGATTGCCGGAAGAGCTGGGCCAAGTCAGCCGTAAGCTCGAGGCGCGAGGAAGTCTTTTCCATTTTTTCGAACACGTCCGCGAGCTTCGAGAACTCCATGGACAGCATAACGCGAACCCCGTTTTTAAACCGTATAATTCCGCTGCTTCCTCCCTTTCTTTCCCGCCTGATTTTTCAAAAACCTATTTATATCATGACGTCGTTCCGCTTCCAATGAGCACGTTTTTCGATGTCGGCCTCTTGATCCTATTTGCCATGGTGGGCGGCGTGCTCGCCATCCGGTTCCGCCAGCCCGCCGTGCTGGGGCTGTTGCTCATCGGGGCCATTGTGGGTCCAAACACGTTGGGGTTCGTTTCGCAGTCTGAAACCGTGGACTTGTTCGCCGAAATCGGGGCCGCCCTGCTTTTGTTCACCATCGGAGTAGAGTTCAGTGTCTCTAAGCTCTTGAAGCTGGGCGTCAAAGTGTTCCTCATCGCCCTCTTCAAGCTCGCCATCGTCTTCCTCTTGTCGTACTGGTTGGCGCTGGCCATCGGCCTCAAGGCCGTTCCCGCGCTCCTCGTGGGCGTCGTCCTCTCCATCACGAGCACGGCCTTCGTCGTGAGGGTGCTGGACCAGAAGTCGCTCATCAACAAGCAGGAAGTGCCCATCCTCATCGCGGCGCTCATCTTCGAGGACTTGTTTGCCGTGTTCGTGCTCGCCGTCGTTTCCAACGTCGCGTCCGCGGAAGCCGTCACGCCCTTCCGCTTGCTGGCCTCCATCCTGTTCTCCACGGCCATGCTGGGCGTGACCTACCTTGTGCTGCTCCACGCCCTCCAACCCATTTTCGACTGGCTTTCCTCGTACCGCGCGGAAGAGACCATGGTGTTTGCCGCCTTGAGCCTTGGAGTCGGGTTGAGCTACTTGGCCGAGTTCTTGGGCCTTGCCCCTTCCATCGGGGCGTTTCTTGCAGGAAGCCTCGTGGCATCGCTTCCGCGCGGGGAAATCCTGGAGAAGGCCGTGTCGCCGTTCGCGCTCGTCTTCTCTTCCCTTTTTTTCGTTTCCATGGGCATGCTCGTCAACTTCACTAACGTGGCACAAAGCGCGGGGGTCATCGCTCTTTTACTTGTGGCGAATCTCGTGTTCAAGTTTATCGGTATGAGTATCAGCGC
>SBBD01000052.1 GCA_005239845.1 archaeon
GCCTTTAGCAATCGCTACGCTCACCCGTATGGGAATCGCGGATTTGGTAATAACCCGTTTCATCGATCCCACCATTTTTTCTGAAGACGAATTGTGCAAGGATTCTGAACTTGCCGGACACTTGAATGCCTATCGTGCGTTTACGGTTGCCTCCATAGCAGAGTCCATTTTTATCACGTTCCAGCCTCAGACCAGTTTGATTCCCTATTTGGGCACGAAAGCCAAAGCGACATTCTTGAAACAGATTGGCTCTAAACTCAAGGAAGCTAATCCACGATGGGTAAAAATTGCGGATTCCCCAGAGCGGCTGAAATACTTGGATGAGTTGGAAAAAACGAGTGAACAATTCAAGAAAGTAGCCGATTCTGAGCTGCAAACTATTGACAAGCTTAAAGCGTATTCACGCCAGACCGGGCGTTCGTATGACGAGGTAATTAGGGAACCCGCTTTTGCGAATGACGTTTTATTTTTGGAAAAGATCGGTCCGGAAAAGGCGAGGCTTGCCTCGACGATGGCCGAAACAGAGAAAAAAGCGGCGTCGCTGGCGAATGACATCGATTACGGAAAAAGTCAAATCATTGGCGAAGAGGCCTTGGGCAGAGTTTATAAGTACATACAACTTGTCGACCCGGTTCAGCTTGGAAAATCGGTGATTGGAAGCCGCGCTCTCGAGTACGCTTCCACGTGCAAGGACACTTCCTATAAAGTCATGGCCTATCAGAAGATTGCCTCGGGGCAAGTGTCCAAGAACATCAAGGACAAACTCGCGCCCCTGAAGAACTTCCAGAACCTGAACTTGACGAGCCTGCTTTACGGACTAGGGAACAAGGCAGACTTGGAGTCTTTAAGCGAAATTTTGAACATGAGGGGCTTCCACGAAAACGAGGAAGGCCTCTTGACCCCCGAAGACCTCTTTTATGTGCACTTGGATGGCGCTTCCCAGCAGTGGTGGGGCGTCTATGACACGCTGCAAGGGCAAGGCTGCTTCAAGGTCGTGCACGACGACGCGAAGAAGATTGTCACGGCGGATGCTTCCGGAATAAAAGTGACGAACAAGAAGACGGGTGAAACCACGGTGCTGAGCAGCGACCCCGACCGCGCGCTGCTCGTGCAGGCGAACCAAGACCTCGCCCGCACTATCGTCCCCAACAAAATCATTGAAGCGCCCCTTTCGTGCGGGGAATCCGAAGTGTTCCGCGTCGAGCCCGACGTTTACGGGGGAAAGCTGACGGTCACCGACCGGACGTGCGGGGCCGCGGATTGTTTGATGCAACAGCTTTCCGCAATTACGGGAAGGGTTTCGACGACGGACTTGACGGTTTCGGGCTTCGGATACGTGACAGCGCTTTATACTACGGAGGGAATTGCTACCGCCAAAGGAGGAACGATTCGCTTCTTGAGGACAGGCGGCTATCAGGGCACGGGATTGTTTGGTTTGGGCGAGGGAAGGAACCTGACGGGAACGGAATTGCAGGCGCCGAGCTTGCAAGCGCTCGAGAAGGCAGGAGGAAGGGAATTGCCCACCAGCAAATTGTCCATTCTTGGTGATGGAAAGGTCGTGTTGGACGGGTATACGGGAGAAAATGCGGAGGAAGCGGAACAGACGCAGATCGGGGAATTGAGGAGCATCATTACGGAACGGGGAAGGATTGAGTTCGATTCCGTCGGAAGAAGGTTGGTGGCCACGATTTACGTGTTGTCGCAAGTGGCCGCCCCGCAAGCGGTAAAAGAAGTCATTTCGTCTCCCGGCACGGTAAAAGACGAAAAAGGAAATGACGTTCCCGTCGTGCAGGTTTCGAACGTGGTGCCGCGCGTGGGGCAGGAAAAGGAGGTCAAGGAATTCAACGAGGCGCTGAAGGAAATCCAGCGCGACATCACGACGCAGCAGCCGGGAGGCTTCCAAGTGCTGGAGACGAACAACACGCGCTACATCTTCTCGCACAACGAGACGACAGGACAAGGACAATTGGAGGTAAGGGAGAAAATCAAGGAGACCGAGACCGTAACCAATCCGGACGGTTCGACTTCCACGGTGGAAAAGGTGGTGGGCGAGAAGGTGACGGACTACCGCATTACGGGGCCCATTAGAAGGGAAGGCAACGACCTCGTGGTTCCAACAGACAAGGGCGACTTCCGCGTGGCGCTCACGCAACAGGATGGGAAGCCTTTCATTCAGGCTACGGGTCCCGACGGCTTCAAGGAATTTGCCGCTTTGCTTGCGGCCAAGGGCCCGAACGGAATCCTTGCATTCGACCCGCGCACAGGGTTGTGGTATGCTTTCAACGGCCAGGACATTCCGTGGAACCCGGACTTCGCGAACAAGGGGTTGAGTTACTACAATTCGCAGGATGGCGCGCGGGGGATTGCGGGAGACAACCTGTTCGGCCCCACGCGAAGAACGTTTTCGGAAGGGGGCGGAAGTGGAAGCCTTCTTTTCGGGGTGCCCTCCTTCCCTGCAGACAACTACCTGATTGCAGCACTGATGTTTTCCGCGATCGTGATCGGCGTGGTCGTGGTTAGGCATAGACGCCCAGAAGATTACTGATGGTTGTTTCTTCAACTACGACGGAATCTTATCTTTCTGTAAAATAGCGTGCTCCGCCTTTTTTGCTGCTTGCGGATAATCGCTGCGGAAGTGCGCGCCGCGGCTTTCCTTTCGTTGGAGCGCTGCTAATGCCATCAGCCTTGCCGTGAGGGCCATGTGCCACAACTCCACGCCTTCATAACTGGCGCCCCTCCTTAACAGCTGCTCCGCTTTGCGCTCGATTATCCTCAATTCCTTTACCGCCCTCTCCAAGTCTTTTCCTTTCCTCAGGATGCCTGCCTTTTCCCACATCAGCGTCTTGATCTGCGTCCTCAACAGTCTCTCCTTGCCTGTTTCTGCCACTACCCGCGGGTTTCTCACTTGCATTTTCCCGTTGTCGAGTTTTGGCAGTTTGACGGCGGCTTTTGCCGCTTCGTGGCTGAACACCAAGCCTTCCGTCAGCGAGTTGCTGGCCAGGCGATTCGCGCCATGCACGCCCGTACACGCCACTTCCCCTACCGCAAAGAGGCGCTTGACGCTCGTCCTCGCTTGCAAGTCCGTCTTCACCCCTCCACAGCTATAGTGCGCTGCCGGAGTCACGGGAATCCACGTCCTCCCGATTTCCAACCCTTCTCTTAAGCACGTGCGGTAAATGTTGTAGAACCGTTCCTTCAGGTATGCCCTTCCCAGCCCCGTCACGTCCAGGAACACCTTGCCTTTCTTCAACTCCTGGTAAATGGCTCGCGTTACCACATCACGCGTGGCGAGGTCTCTGCGCGCATCGTAGCGGTGCATGAACGCCTCTCCCCTGCTGTTCCTCAGTACGCCTCCTTCCCCCCGCAACGCCTCGCTAATCAGGAACGGCTGGTCCATGGGCAAGTCGAGTTTCGTGGGATGGAACTGCACGAATTCCACGTCCTGCAGCACCGCTCCCGCCTTGTAGGCCATGGCGATGCCGTCTCCCGTAGCAATTTCGGGGTTCGTGGTCTCCAGGAAAAGAGCTCCAACGCCTCCCGTGGCGAGCACGGTGGCTTTCGCAAAATAATTGTCGATGCGGTTCCTTCCCAGGTTCAGGCACTGCACGCCCACGCACTCGTTCTTCTTCACTAAAAGCTGCAGGGCCAAATTGTTTTCATACACTTCGATCTGCGGATGCGACCGGACCTCCTTCACGAGTGCGCCCTCGATTTCCCTTCCCGTCACGTCTCCGGCAAAAAGCACTCTATAGCGTGTGTGCCCTCCCTCTCGCGTAAGCGCGACTTGCCCTTTCTCCTGCTTGAATTTTACTCCCTTGCGCTGGAGTTCCCTAATCCGTTTGGCGGCATTTTCCACCAGCAATCGTACAGCGGCAAGGTTGCACAATCCCGCTCCCGCTTCCATGGTGTCCCTGGCGTGCAAGCGTTTCGAATCGTCTTTGCCGAACACGCCGGCCATGCCTCCTTGCGCGTAGTCCGTATTCGAGTCAAAAATCCGGCGCTTGGTGAGCACCACCACCCGTCCATGCTTGGAGGCCTGCAGGGCGAAGCTCAGGCCCGCGATGCCCGAACCGACCACCAGAAAATCATAATAATAATCCATGGTTACTTGGCCTCGATCCTATCCGTACGCTTTCCCATCGCCGAAAAATCGCAGGAGTCCTTCATGCCCATTCCGTATTAGTTTCCCATTTCCAGCATTTTTTGCAGTGCCTGCCGCGCTTTTTGCTGTACCGACTCGGGTATTTCAACGACTTGTTCTTTCGAGGGGTTTTTCAGCGCTTGCAGGACCTTCGTGAGTGAAACGCGCTTCATGTACGGACAC
>SBBD01000156.1 GCA_005239845.1 archaeon
CCTCCCAACCCGCCGCTGCCGAACCCCATCTATCTCTATATAGAGGATTTGAACGGCTTCGCGGATGCCGCCTACGCTTTCAAGGGAGGGGAAATCACTTCCTGCGAACTCCAGGGCCCCGAAGACCTCACGGCCTACGTGAACGTGGACTGCATCGGCCAAACCGTCCTCTTGACCGCGAACTACCTCGACTATGCCGACCTAAACAGCAAGTTCCGTACGAAGGGAAGGCTCAGCGTGCACGCCGGAGAAACCTCGAAATCCGTTGCGCTCATTGTTTCGGGAGCGCGTTTGCCTCCCGTTACCTGCAAGCAGAACCCCGGCTTGCCGCAATGCAAGCAAGACCCCGACTTCCCGCCATTGCCTTCCTCGCTCTATTTCGAGGTAGACCCCTACAACCGCTATTTCGACTACTTGTTCGCCTTGAACGCGCTCGGCGAACCCGTCATGGGGTGCGAAGTAGTTGGGTTGGAGCCTTCCATCGCCACGTGGATCCAATTGCAGTACTGCAACGCGGACGACCAGCGCGTGCGTGTTCTAGCCGACTTTTCCGGGCAGAACGTGTACGACCGTCTTCTCATGGCCTCGTACCAGAACAATCCCTACTGCCGTTCCTACTTCAACGTCCCCGGCGCTTACGGCTACGGGGGATACGGGTCCTACGGCTATGGTTCGGGCTCTTACCCCTACGGCTCCTCCTATCCTTCTGTCGGCTACGGCGGCTATTCCTACGGCTATGGCAGCTATTCGGGCTACGGCAATTCCCAGTATTCCGGCTCCGGCTACTACCCCAATTCCGGTTACGGCGGTTACTCTGGCTCGCAGTACCCCTCCTACTATTCCAGCAACCCCTACTCCTCGTACCCCCAGGGCTATTCCTACGACCGTGCGAACAACTATCCCCTGCAATACTCCTACTACAACAGGGACAGCACGTACGGTTACCAGCAAGGCTACGCGTTCGGGAACACGTTGCCGGGTTCGTGCACGCCGCAACCCATGAACGGCTTTCTCACGCTGACGCTCAAGTCCGGCCGCACGCAACGCATTCCCTTGGTGATAGCGGCGAGGGGTTCGATGCCCTTGCCTCCGGTTCCCCAGCCTTTCCAACGCGACATGCAGAACCGCATCAATTCTGCCGTGCGCGTTTATTTGGATCCCTTCACGCTCTCGCGTTATGCCAAAGTCTCGCGCCCGTTCTCTGGAAGCGAGACGCCCCAGTGCCGGCTCGGGTTTGACGCCGTGCTCTACCAACGCATCCAGCAAGGGAACCGCGAATACCGTTCCGAGCGCGCGCAAGACGTGGTTTCCTCCTTGGACTTGAGCGGCGCGTTGGACGCAAAAGCGCTTTGCACGCTGGACGACTCTGCCCTCTCCAGCGAATTCTTGGTGAACTTGAAGGCCGCAGGAATCAGCGCTCGCTCGCTTGCAACGGAAAGCGCGTTGAACAAGCCGCAGGACGCCTTCATCGAGGAGTCGTATCCGCGGTTCGGCTCCACCCAGCTCACGCCCATCCTGTTGCAGGCAGGAAGCAAGGAAGACTACGACGTGGAGCCTTTTGGCGGCGATTTGGTGTTCCTGCTCACGGACGTGCACCGCAACATGGACATCGGAAAGGACGCGACCTTCAAGGCCACGGACCGCCTCCTGGAAAGCTGCCGTGTTTCCGGCATCGAGGAAGGGGAAGCCATCGTGGACAAGCTGGACGGCCTGCCTTCCCTCGTTTCCCTCTTCTCCCCCAACTCGAACAACCCCCAGGCTCACCAGCTGCAAGACGGCGTGACGTACGAGATTCCATCCCATGAGGCCGCCTCGGCTTCCTGTGAAACCACTTCCGGCACGCTATCCTCGAAGCTCGTTTTCGTGAGCATGCCCTCGGAAGTCAAGGCGCTGCTGCAGGAAAACAAGCTGGAAAAATACGAGGTTCCCGCGCTCAACGAGTTCCCGGCGCTTCCCGCAGGCAAGCAATACGCGTGCGCCATCGTGGACGCTTCCTCTCCATTTAACGAGTGGAACACGAAGTACCAGGAAAGTTTGGGCAAGGACGCAGAACTCGATGATGCCTCCGACTACAAGACGTTCGGCTGCAAGATAGCGGACGGGAACGTATTCGTCCATCTCGACTATCCTGCCCTCGCCGCAAAATACGCGCAAGGCAAGCTTCCGGAGACCATTTCCGACACGCTTACGCTCCAGATTTCCGTTTTGACGCCGAGCCCCGTTCCTTCCTACAAGAGCAGGCGTTCTTTTGCAGTCCAACGCGTGCTCGGCGCCGTCAAGCTCGTCGTTTCTTCTGCAGGAAAAGACCAAGGGACGGGCAACGAGTTGAGCATTTCCTTCAGCGGAGGCGTGCTGGCCAAAGGACAGCTCCAACGGGCGGAGGACAACGACCGCGGCTCGCTGGAGCCCCTCGTCCTCTTGAAAGGCACGCCTTCACTCGATTTCGCTGTCCGCTTTGCCGCCGGAGACCAGAACCATGAAGACGAACGCGGCGCCTTCATTTTGAAAGTCAAACCAGAAGAGTACAGCTTATTCTCTGAAACCTCCGCCCTTAAAATCCGCCAAACGTATTCTGCAAGCAGGCGCCTGGTCTTCGACTATGCGCAAAAGCTCACTCCCGAAGAAAACTTCCTGGCTTCCCAGAGGACGCTTTCGTGGCCTTTTGGCAGCGAACTCACGGACGCCGACCTCAACCAATATTTCCTGTTGGTGGCCGTGCAGCATGGGGGCAAGCTCCGCAAAATCATGCTGTTGTACTGCGACCCCAATAACCTGGGAGCACCCAGTTCCCCCTGCACTCGCCTCGTCACTCCGGATTTGACGTGCAACCGCCAGACCGAGAGCTGCGGAGGAGAGGTCAAGCCCAACGCTGCCAACCCGGGCGCCAGCACGGAAACGCAGGCAAAATCCGAAGTCTTTTCCGATGCAAAGGCAACGTATTACCGTGATAAGATGCTGGTAATCAGCAACCTGAAACACCTGCCCCCGTCTCCGCGGCTGACCCTTTCCTTCCCCGGCTTCAAGGAAATCGGCTTGGAAGCCGTTCCGCCTTCCATCTCCAACTTGTATGCCGTAAACGGCATGGATGAAATTACGGCTCTGGTCGGCGCTCCCCGCTTGTTCATAGACGATTTAGCTAGAGCAAGGGGGGCCAAGGTAGCCGTTTCCTTACATGACGGAAGCAACAAGGAAACATCCCCGCTCCTCCCCCTCGAAGTTTCAAGCGAAGATTCCCATATCGCACTGGCTGCCCCTCCCTCGCAAGCCCAAGCCCCCGAAACGTTCACAGAAGAAGGCTTCTGCAAGGGCGCCTACAAGGCCAATTCCGACCCCAGGAAAGCAAAAGAGGACAAGGAATACTGCCTGTCGAACGGCGAGCAGGCCATTTTCGAAAATGGGGCGGTTCTCCGCATAAAGGATGCGACCAAGCCCCTCGCCGGCATGTTCCAAGTCTACGCTCCTCCCAACGGCGTGACTCCCTACACGGATGCCCGCGTTTCCGGCAACGAGGTCGAATACGCTAAAACCGTAAAAGTTTCCCTCCTGAAAACGGGGCGGTATACGGATCAGACGTATGCCCGTTTGAAGTTGACGAGCCTTTTCGCTCCAGCGGATTGCCTGAAGCCTGCAGAAGTGGGAACCAACGACGTGCGCCGTCTTATGGAACAACAGGGCAGGCCTTTCTGCATCCAGTCCAGCCGCGCGGAATACGTGGGCGAAGACCGGTCGCAAGGGTACAAATACCTCGTCTTCAAAGGATTCGAGAACAACCGAGTCGTATTCCGTACGAGAGACTTCCTGGGCTTCCCCGTCGCCGGAGTTAGCGAATGCCGCGTGAACCTCAATTATAATTCGTGCGTGGCGGGCGGCTTTTCCGATTCGTCCCCCGCCTTACGCGTCTCTTTGTCGTATTATCTGGTGGACATCAATTCGGCAAGCGGAGAACTAGTCTTCAACAAGAACAATCCGGCCCCGGGTCCTTCGTAGCATTTTCAGGGCTTGCGCAGGGCGCCGTTGTGCAGGAGCTGCTTGGCTAACTCGTGGTTGCTGACCTCCACTCCGAGAAGCGTTTCCCCGCCCTCTTTAGCGAGCACGCGCACGTTCCTGATGTTCACCTTTTCCTCGGCAAGCTTCCGCGTCACGCGCGCGAGCTCCCCCGGCTGGTCCTGCAGCCTCAGCACCAGCAGGTTCTGTTCCACGACCTGGAACGCGGCCTCCGAAAGCACTTGGCGGGCCTTGTCCCAATGGTCCACGTTCAGCCGCACGATGGCCGTCCCTTTCGCGGTCTCCGCCGTGATCATGCCGATATTCACGCCGTTCTCCCCCAGCTTCTCGCACATGTCTGCGAGAAGGCCCACTCGGTCCCTCGCGATGACGCTCAGCTCCCGCATGTGCCCCCACCTCCCCTCGGATTTGCTCCTCCTAGCGCTTACGCCCTATTCCTATTTAAACGTTTTGAAATTAGACAATTTGTTTAAAATGAAAACATTTGTTAGATTTTACGAAATATATAAAGCAAGCTGAAAGAAGGCAGAACCCTCGCATTTTTTGGAGGCGTCAGAGCTTCAGCACTTTTTTGGCCTTTGCGTAGTCTGAGACGCCCATGGCCAGGACGGTTTGGCTGTGCTCGCGGTTGAGCATGAGCACGTTCCCAATGGAAATGCCGTGGTCTGCAAGCTGCCGGGCGACCTGGGCGAGCTCTCCGGGTTTGTCCTTCAAGTGCACGACGAGCAGGTCGGCATCCATGACCTTGAAGCCCTTTGTTTCCAAGGCCTTTTTGGCCTCCGCAGGGTGTTCCACCATGAGCCTTACGATGCCCGTCCTGCCCGTGCTCTCTGCTGCAAGCGAGGTGATGTTGATTTTTTTGAGAGCCAAGGCTTCCGAGATGTCCGCCAGCAAGCCCACGCGGTCGTTCGCGACGACGGTGATTTCCTTCATACGGCTAATTCATTTTTCACGCATTAAAAAGG
>SBBD01000139.1 GCA_005239845.1 archaeon
CGAACTGCGCGACGGACTTCAGGAGGCGCACGCTTTCCGCCTCGTTTTCGGGAGCGGAAGATGGGCTCGGCGCCGTAGAGCCCACCGTTTTTTCTACAACCGTCTTGGGAGCTTCTTCTGTTTTGGGGAGGGCGTGCGCCTCGAAATCGGACAGGGACTGGATGATGGCCAAATACAACTTCTTCTCTTCCTTGGAAAGCCCCGTCGAGTCCACGGAATCACTCTGGAGGTCCTTCGAGGCCTTCAGCAAGATTTTCTGCTCCCGCTTCTCCGCGATTTCCTCCAGGATTTTCTTCGCGTTCTCGTACGTCTTCATGCGCTCGAGGGAAAAGTCCTGCTGCAGGGCCCGCTTCTGCTCCAGGAGCCAGAGTCCGTACGCCTCGTAATAGTCGTCCTCCAGCTTGGAGAGCGCCCCGTAACTCCTTTCCTGCAGCTGCACTTTCCGCAGTGCCTCGAAACTCAGTTCCATAAACTCTCTCCACTATTATCTCGTCGGGTTTCGCCCCATGCATGGGTGCGCGGAAGCTTAAAACAATGTATGCCCTTCAGCTTTCCTTTTCCTTCTCGTCGCCGAGGCCCGCCTGCCGGTCCATCAACTGCTTCTGCTGTTTCGCATAGGCATCGACGAGCTGCCTCGCCACGTCCTCGTACTCGCCCTTGCCGCCCATCTTCGAGGAAAGCAGGTTCGCCAAGCGGGAAAGTTCCAGCGGAAAGATGATCTTGTTGCTCTTGCCTTCCGAAATCTTCTTGAGCGCGTCCAAATACAAATAGGACAGGGTCTTGTCGCTCATCTTGCTGGCCGCCTGGTCCAACAGTTCGATGCTCACCTGCCGCGCCTCCGCCTCCGTCGTCAGCTTCGTCTTGTATTCTTTCGCGGCCCGCGCCTTGTGCCGCGCCTCCATGATGTCGGGAGGCAATTCGATGCTGACGACTTCCGCCTTCAGCACGAGAAAGCCCCAGCTTTCCTCGACTTCCTTCAGTTTGGAGAAGAGGTGCGTGTTGATGTCCTCCGTTTTCTCCATGAGCATTTCCAGCGGCATCTTGGCCACGATGTTGCGGATTTCTCCGACGAGCATGTTGGTCAGCGCCTGCTCCAGGTTCTTGACTTCCAGCACGACCTTCTTCGGGTCCGTGATGCGGATGTAGCTGATGGCATCGATTTTCACGTTGACGTTGTCCTGCGTCTCCGCCTCCTGTGGGTGCGTGTCCAGCACGCGGACCCTCAAATCAATGGGCGTGAAGCTCTCGAAGGCAGGAAAGAGGAGCACCCACCCGGGGCCGGCGACGTGCGAGAACTTCCCGAAGCGGAACACGACGCCCCGCTCGTATTCCTTGAACTCCACGAGGCGGGGGGAAAGGGAGAAGAGCACGACAACCGCCAGCCCCAACAAGATAAGAAGAAGCGGGTCGAATATCCGGAGAGAGAAGATGGCATAGGCTGCCCCGACGACGATTAAAAGGGCTGCCACGAACACGGCGACGGTCTTGTCCGCCATAACGCTTTTCCCTGAAACCTCACTTGGTGAACTCTTCCTTCCATACTACTTTCGTGATTTCGGGAATATAAAGCAACGCCTTCTGAACCACGGCGTACTTCGCGGAAAGATAATCGGCGTTCGGAGTAACTCCCGAGGGAACCGTAACCTCGGCCACGCCTTTCTGGAGGGAGGGATTGCCTTTCAAGACGGGGAACTCGTGGAGGAGCGCTTCCAGCTTTTCTTCGGGGGTCGTCACTTGCTTTTCTATTATAAACGAATAGAGGATGTTCTTGCCGGCGAGTTCGTGGTTGAAGTCCACGCGCACCCTTCCGCCGGAGACGCTCTGCACGCGGGCCGGATAGTCGTCCATGGTGACCGTCATGCCGGGGACAGGGTCCATGCCTTGCTCTCGGAACTTCTGCAAGGGAACGAGGCGCACCAAATCTTCCTGCCTAGGACCAAACGCCTCCGCAAAAGGAATTTTGACTTCCGTCTTCTGGTTCAATTCCGCCTTCAAGAGCGCTTCCTTGAACCCCTTCAGCAACCGCGCGTCCTTCAGGATGACGAGGGAGGGGCCGTAGGGCTTGCGCTCGTCGAACAGGTTCTCTTTTTTGGCTTCTTCCGCGTCCGTGGTCTCCGCGAGCCTCCCACCCTCTTCGCGCACGGAAAAGCTCACGTTAAGGAAATCGGTTTCCTGGATCATGCCCATCCTCCTCCCTAACAAAACGTTTTTAACAAGTGACCCGAATAAACGTAGTTTCTACAGTGTTGAACTCAACGAATTTAAAGGCTTTTATTGAGGGACAGCAATGAAACGCGAAACGATTCTCAAAGGATTCGCCATCCTCATGATCGCGGGGTTTGTGATCGAAATCGTCATGATTGCCCTTCCGGGGCAAGGAGGATTCCCGGAGACCATCGTTACCCCCACGGCCACCGCCGTTCCCCAAACCGAGTTTACGGGCTCTGCTTTGGCCAACGCCACGATCCAGCAAATGGCCCAGCGCCTGCTCGCCCGCTGCAACACCACGGAAAGCGTGTCCCAAGAACTGCGGAACGTGCCAAACGTCACGAACGCCGTGCAGGACCAGCGCAGCCAACTCATCGATATTTCCCTCTCGGAAAATGCCAGCATTCCGGGCACGCTGGAAATGCTTCGGGAAACGTTATCCCCTTACTGCGATCCCTTCTTCCTGCAGCAAGCCTTCGTCACGTTCCCGGGAGACGTAACGTTTGCGCCCTTCGCCAACGGGACGCAAAACCGGACGTTCAGCGGAAAGACGCTGGCGTGCGAAAAAAATTCCGCCTACTGCTTCGTCTTCGTCCTGCCTTCGCACCGAGTGGGAGACATCGCTGTCTTGGACGTGGCCGGGCGTTTTGTAGGAAGCGTTGCCTCGCGCCTCTTCGGACAAGAGCAAATCGATGCCGGCTTTGAAATCCGGAGCGTTGCCGCAGAGGCACGGGTGTCTTTCCTGGAGAACCGCGGACAAGCCGAGGCAACGCTGCCGTGGGAGAACCGGAACGTGAACCTTACAAGGCTCTATGGCGAGCTGTTCGAGCGGGCGGAGTTCCAGGATGAAACCGACTACCGGCCGGCGTCCTACGTCAACGTGAGCGGAAACCTCGGCAACGAAACCCTCGAGCAGCTGAAGAACCTCTCCTTCGTCATGGATCTGAGCTACGACAACGAAAGCACGTATCTTTTCGTTGCAGACAACCTCACCAACCGCTCTGAGGTGCTGCAAGCCCTGCAGCGTCTTGAAATCAACGGGTCTCGCGTGTCCTTCCCCACTTCGGGGTTTGGAATCATCGTCATCTACAGGGACTTGAACCAAACGGTTCGGTTCTTGGAGAGCCGGCTGGATGCACCGGTAGGGTTCCAACGTTTTGCCTACGTCCGGTTCCTGGACCCGGGGAAAGTAGCGGGCGATTTGAGGGCGTTGTGGAAGGACAAGGACGAGGCGTTCCCCGTGCTCGTGTCCTTGAGCGTGAACTCGACAGCGCAATTGAACGTCACCGTCACGGCCGCCGTCCAGTACGGGGAAGTCACGGAAGCAATCGTACGGCTCGCGGAATGACGCGTTCGAGGAAGGAAAGTCCTACCGGCCATCGTGTTGCCGGAACTCGTGAAAAAGTACGGCATTCAGACGGCGGTCTGCAGCGGGAACGGGGATTCGAAGTAAGATAGCATGAAGTTCCTGAACGACGTTCCGAAAAACGTGCTTGCGCTCGGCTTCGTGAGCCTGCTAACCGACATCAGCGGCGAAATGGTGTTTTCCGTCCTGCCCCTCTTCATGGCCAACGTGTTGCTGATAGACAAGGCGCTCATCGGGCTCATCGAAGGAACAGCCCACAGCGGGGCCAACGTCGTCAAGCTCTTTTCCGGGTACTGGTCCGACAAGCTCCGCAGGCGCAAGTCCCTGGTATTCGCAGGCTACCTGCTATCCGCTGTCATGCGGCCCTTTTTCGCCTTCGCTTCCTTTTGGCACGAAGTCCTATTCGTACGGGTCGTGGAACGCTTGGGGAAAGGCATCCGTGATGCGCCCCGCGACGCCCTCATCGCAAGCTCGACGAACGAAAAAAACCGGGGCAAGAATTTCGGCCTGCACCGCGCCATGGACACGGTGGGCGCCATCCTGGGTCCGGCCCTCGCGTTCCTGCTGCTGGCCGTTACCTCGAACGACTATCCTTTCTTGTTCTGGGTCTCGCTCGTTCCCGCCCTCCTCGCCCTCGCCGTGCTCTACGTTTTCGTGAAAGAGAAAGAACCCAAAAAACACGGGGGCAAGGAGGAATTCACCTTTTCCTTGGTGTGGAAACGCTTTTCCCCCGAATACAAGCATTTTCTTTTGACGGTGGGCGTGTTTTACTTCGGCAATTTCTCGATCGCGTTCTTCCTCTTGAAGGCGAACGACTTGGGGTGGCGGCCGCGTTAATTCCTCTCGCGTACCTTACCTACAACTTGTTTTACGCCATCGCGGCCATTCCGTTCGGAAGCTGGTCGGACAAGATCGGGAGGAAAAAAGTGCTTGGAGTCGGGTACGGGGCCTTCGCGCTCACCTGTATCGGGTTTGTTTTCGTCTCCCAGCTTTGGGCCGTCTGGGTGTTGTTTGCCCTCTACGGAGTGTTCAAGGCCGCCGTGGAGACGGTTCAGCGTGCGTACGCTTCGGAGATGGTGCAGGAAAACGTACGGGGAACGGCGCTCGGGGCCTATAACGCCATCGTGGGGCTTGCGCTTCTTCCGGCCAGCGTCCTCGCCGGGATCCTGTGGAGCCTTTACGGTTCCAGCGCCACGTTCGCGTTCGGGGCCAGTACGGGAATCGCGGCGGTGCTCCTTCTTTCAAGAAAATAAAATAAGTGCGCATCTGGCCGAGAGAATAAAAAAAGTAAGGCCGCCCGCGTCAGCGCCGCTTTCCAGGCTTGCGAAGAAGGGACGATTTCTTTTCCCGCGCGAAGCCAGCCAGGCTCCGGTAAGGAACCGGCTTTACATTTTTCTCCTCTTGCAGCAACGTTTCATACTTTTCCTTCAAGTGGCGATAGGTCTGCTCGCTGATCTTGCCTTCCAGCAACAACGCCTCCGCGCGTTCCAAACGCCTTGCATAATCACCCGCCTTTCCTCGCATCATACGAGGCTTGCGCCATTGAAGGTAGGTTACTAACGCGGCCAACAGGACAACGAGGGCAATAATGCTAAACACGATAATGTTTCTTCCCTCATCCGGTTCAGGAGCGGAAGACACCTCCACGTTCAATGGTCTTTGAGGGACGGCAGTGGAAGGCGAGGCAGACGGGGAAGGCAGAGGCTTTGAGAACGCTTCCTGCACTTCTCGGTGCAATTCCTCCAAGCCTTCCGCAAGATAGAACATTTTGGCTGCGTTGATGAGTGGCGAAAGGTCCTGGGTGCGGTTGGCCTCTTGTACGTAATAGCGGCCGTGGTCGAAATACAGCGAGGCCCACGGCGAGGAAAAGTTTTGGGGAGCAAGGCAAGAGGAAAGGTTTCCTTCGCACAACTCCGCAAACAGCTCGGCATACGTCTTGTCGTAGGCTAACGCGTTGGCCTGCGCGTACTTCGTGACGAACTGCGCGTTGAAGGCAGCCGCCAGGTAGTCCGCGTTCTGGAAGGCCTGGCGCGAGCTCTGCAAGTGCTCCAGGCCCTCGTCGTCCAGGCTTCCCTCAATGCGGAGCTGTTCCGCCTCGTCCAGGTAGGCTTCCGCAAGGCGGCGCACCGAAAGCTCATTGAAAGGAGTTCCCATGGAAGCGTTTGCGATGGCGTTCAACTGGCGGGAAGCGTCCAGCCAGCTCCGCGCGAGCGAAAGGTCCTCCAGCAAGAAGTCGGGCGGCGCAACAGGGGCGCGTTCTTGAACGGCCTGCAGGCGCTCTTTCGCCCAATAAAAGCGTATTTTTGATGCCGCGTACCATTCCCAACTTTCTTTCTTTGGAGTAGCGAAGTCAAGGCCATCAGCGGATTGCTTTAGTTCAGCCAGTTGGTCGCGGACTTCCTTGCGGCTTTGGTTCACGTGCTTCAATTCATCCAGCGTGATCTGCACCAAGAAAGCCGTGTTCGCGGAAGAGTATAGATAGCCTTTTTCCAGCAGCGTCCTGGAAAGGTTGAGGGACTCCCGCAAGCGCGCTCGCACCAAGGAATTGGATTCGCCGGAGAGGGCTTGGACCCCTTCTTCCGACTTTTCCAGCATGTTTTCCGTCAACGACTTCAAGGGAAGCATGGAGGCCGTTGGCTTTAAGGAAACCAGGGAAAGCGGGGGAACCTTTTTTTCCGGGACCACGAGCTTCTCTCCTGAGGAAGTGTTGAACGCATAATAGAGGAGCTCGTCCGCGGTCTCCACTTCCACGACCTGCAGGCCCCACTTTTCTTGGGCGTACGTGTTCAAGTCCACGCCGTTCTGCACGGACTGGCCCTTAGGAACGAGGAAGACGGAGAACGTGCCGCTCTCCCCGACCGCAACCGTCTTCTCGAAAATGCCGCCCACGGGCCCAATTCTTCCGTCCCGCTGGATGGTTCCCGAAACCGACACGTCCTTGCGAAAGGCTTTTTTCGTGAATTCGGCATACGAAAGCACGGTCAGCGCAGCGCCAGCAGAAGGGCCGTCCACGACTTCGGCAGAAGAAACGATTTTGAACAAGACGTCGTACTTCGAGCGGTTAACTCCCGCTTTCAACGCCGCAATCCGCACCGCAATTTTTTCCGATTCCTGGGTGTCCACGCCGGTAAGCGGCGTCACGGAAACGAAGACGTCCCCGTCTCCGGGAAGGGCCTGCGCCTCGATGCGCGTCATCGCCCCACGTCCATCCGATTCCAGGGCGGGAACCAGCAAATCCGCGGCCTGCACCGCAACGAAACAGAACAGTACTACTAGTGCCCCAACGCGGTTCATGAAAAACCCCCAATTGCGATTGTAAACGAAGTTTCAGCGGATTCCTAGCTCCTTCCTTTTTCTGTCACTTGCCCAGCTTTTTCTTGAGCGCGTGGAAGTCGGCTTCCCTCATCGCAAAGGAAAGCGTTTCGGCATTCCCGAAAGCGTCATAGTACCGCAGTTCCACGTTCACTTTTCCCATGGGCGCGGCACCCACTTTCTCGAATCCTACAACATGCGTCAACATAATTTCCGTGTTTTTCTCCCCGCGCACTTTCAGCGACTGCGCCGAAAGCTCGAGGCTTCCCGCCTTTTTAGCGAAAAACGCGCCGTACGTGTCTGCCATGCCCTTCACGCAGAGAGGTATGCACGCGCTCGTTTTAAAACGATTTCGTTTTGTTTCCGAAGAAAAACATGCAACAAAAAAACAAGCTTCGACCCGCCGGCCTTCCGAAACCTTTAAATAGAATAGTTACCTATTGGGTAACTATGATGGAGTTGCCGCCGTATGGGTTGAGGGCGTACGCGCTGCTGTATACGCGCCACGGCAGCCGCGGCGCGTTCCGGCAAAACGAGCTGGAATGGATGGTTTCCGAACCCATGCGAAAAAAGATTTTCGCGTTGCTGTTAAGGTCGGGCTGGCTGGTGAAGGAAAGCCGGGGAGAGTACCGGTGCGTGAAACCGGAAGAGGCCGTGAAGGGCTTGCTGGCCGTCCGGGTCCCGGCCGTATTGAAAGAGGCAAAATGGCCCTACGCCTTGACCGGAATGTCGGCCATCGAGGTTTGGAGCGACTACGCGTACGTGCAGCGGAGCTTCGAACGCTCGCCCTATTTCGTGAAAGTCTTTAAAAAGGATTTGAACAAGTGGCGCACATACTTGAATTCCCGGTCCATACCGAACTACGTTGGAAAAGGGAGCACCATCGGCGAGTTCGTGATATTGGAGCCGGTGGAGCGGCTGGCCCGCGTGGAAAAGGGCGGATGGAACGTCGAGCCGTTGCAGGAGGCCTTGCGCGAAGCGGAGGGGAATTACCTGTTCGCCTATGCCGCAGAATACATCAGGAAAAAGTACGGGAACTGACATGGACCTGTTTTCCTTGAGGGAAATGGAGATTTTCGAGGGCCTCAGGCGCCTGACGGGAACCGAGTTCGTAGTCATCGGAGGGTATGCGGTAAACGCGTACGCTCCCCCGCGGTTTTCAGTGGATTGTGACGTGGTGGTGGAAAACGGGAAGCACGCGGAACGGATGGCGCATCGTCTGGTGGAACGGGGCTTCAAAAACGCGGAGTCCGGAAAAACACCCGGACGGTACGGGGGCGCTTTCGTACGCATGGAGAAAACGTTGGGGAACGGCCTGAAGGCGAGCTTTGACCTACTGATTCGGGAAGTGTACGACCAGAGGACGAGGGCCCGCTTTTCCTTCCCATGGATCCATTCCCATTCTGCAAGAAGGGTTTTGAGGGGAAAGACGTTTCCAAGCCCGTTGGAGACCAGAATCGCGGATGCCGATGCGCTCGTCGTGATGAAGCTCGTGGCCTCGCGGAAAGCGGATTTGCGGGACGTGTTCATGCTCGCACCCCAAACGGAAACCAGGGAAAGTCGGGAGTTCGTTAGGAGGGAGGTAAGCCAAAGAACGGATTGGAAGGCGGCCATCGCCCGGGCTTCAGAAACGATTCTTTCCAAGGAATTCAGGAAAAACGTGGAGGGCGTTTATGGCGGGGTGGACGAAAAGACGTTCCAGAGGCACGTCGAGGCGTTCCGAAAACTAGCGGCACTGGAATGAAAAAATCCCGTCGTTGGAGAAACACAAAGTTTCGATAAACATCGAAACATTAAAAAAAATAAGAAAACCCAATAAGGGATTAAGAAAAAATAATCGAAAAAGAAAAAGAGGTAAAATCAGTAAAGCGGGTCTCCAATGGAGGCGCGCAAGCTTCCCGATTGCATTCCAAAGGAAATCTTTTGCCGATAATCGGAAGCGTATTGCCCTGAGAAGGAAACCTTTTTCTTATATGGAATGGTTTCTCCGCCGAAATAAATCCCTGACGCGACATCACCGATTCCTCCCCCTGAAGTCAGGACGGGATTCGGATAGGAGTCCATACCGCCATTGGGATATGAATTGACTCCCCAAATTAACCCAAATAATCCGAATGCCAACGCCAAACCCAAAACCAGTTTTCGCATGCCATCACCCACGCCGTTGATGAAAAGGCCTAGGCAGGGGGGGGAATTAAAACATATCGATTCGCTGGAAAAACAAAACCGAAAGGCTTCTTGCAACCCCAAAACCCTTTTATTGCCCTCAATCCAAACCACCTCCTATGCACGTCGCCTGGTTTTCGGACACGTTCGAGCAAAACAACGGCGTCTCCGTCTACTTGCATGAAACGCTTCCCCTGCTCTCCAAAAAAATTTCCGTCAAGCTGTACACCGGAAGGGTGCTGCACCCTTACCCTTATCCCGTGCAGACGCTTCCTCATTTGGAAGACCCCTTGCTCCCAGACTACGACATCGTCCTGCCTCCCGGAGACCCCATTCCCGCGGACGTGGTGCACGCCCACTCGCAGTACACGTTAGGGGTTTACGCGGCGCGGTTTCCAGGCCCCCGCGTCATTACCGCGCACTTTGTTCCCTATCACTTTCTTGAATTTTTTTTCGGGAGCAAGCAGCCCGAGTTCCTGAGCGACTACGTGTGGAAGTACGAGACGTGGCTATTGAACCAGTTCAACCGCGTCATCTGCCAGACGCACGCGGGCGCAAAATTGTTTAAGAAAGAAGGCCTCACGAGTAGAGTGGAAGTCATTGCGAACGGCATCAACTTGGAAAAGTATAAACGCGTGTCGGGCGCGAGATTCCGCAAGAAATACGGGTTCAGGAAACCGTTCGCCTTGTTTATTGGGAGGCTGGACGCCAGCAAGAGGCCGGAATGGATATTGCAAACGGCAGGGAACTTGCCCGAATTGGACTTCCTCATATCGGGAAAAGGATTGATGGAGGACGAGCTGCGGAAACAGGCGCCTTCCAACGTAAAATTTCTTGGAAAGCTGCCGCGAGAGGATTTACTGGACTGTTATGCGGCCGCGAGCGTTCTCTTAATGCCTTCCGCCATAGAGACGGAAGGGCTCGTGGCGCAGGAGGCCATGGCTTGCGGGACCCCCGTCTTCATCTCGGATTTGGAGGTGCTGCAAGAGGTCGTGGGGAAGTCGGGCGTGGTCTGCCGTTCTTCCGAGGAAATGGCGGAAAAGCTCGCACAGTTCATGGACCAAAAGAGGAAGCAAAAGGAATTGCATGCCTTGGCCCTTCAAGAGATCAAGAAGCGCGACATCAGCCTCTCCATCGAAAAGCTCGTCAAACTTTACAGGAACCTGGTGTAAGCAAGACATGTTTGCCAAAACGCACGAGAAGCACCTTTTTCAAGAAGGAAGGGAGACCGTGCGGTACATCACGGCGCTCTGCGACGCGAACTTACTGGGAAGCGCGTTCGAGGAAGGCGACCTCGTTTTGGATTTGAAGACGTTCCGCGCCTTCTACGAGGGAAAGAAAGTGTCGAAAAAGGAGGCGGAAGCGTTGCTGAAGAATGCAAAGAACGTGAACGTGGTGGGAAAAAAGAGCGTGGCGCTCGCGCTCAAGGTACTGAAGGTGCCTTCGGCTTCCGTAAAAAAAATCGCTGGCGTCCCCCACTTGCAGGTCTACTACGTGTGACAACCATGCGAAAAGAAGCCAAAGCGCTACAGGCACTCCCAGGCGTAGGGAAAAAAGTGGCGCAGGACCTCCGGAGCCTGGGAATAACTACACCCCAACAATTATCCGGAAGGAGCCCAGGAGAACTGTATCAAATTCTGCGGAAGCGAAACGGCGGAACATTGGACCGGTGCATGCTCTATACGCTGCGTTGCGCCACGTATTGCGCCTCGCACCCCAAGGCTTCCAAACGCAAGAAAAAGTGGTGGAATTGGAAAGGCCAAACGCGAGGAAAATAATCGCCAAGCTCCAACGGATGCGGAACCCGAGAAACATTGTGGGCATGGCTCGGTTCGGCATCAGCTCCAAAAACACGCTAGGCATTCCGACACCCATTCTCCGCAGCATGGCCAAAAAGATAGGGAAAAACCACGAGCTAGCACTACAACTTTGGAATACGGGAATACACGAAGCTCGCCTTCTCGCTTGCTTTATCGACGATCCCGCAGCCGTAAGCGAAAAGCAGATGGAGGCGTGGGTCCGCGATTTCGACTCGTGGGACATCGTGGATCAGTGCTGCAGCAACCTGTTTGACAGGACGCCTTTCGCTTACGAGAAAGCGTTCGCGTGGAGCAAGCGTAAGGAAGAGTTCGTGAAGCGCTCGGGGTTCGTGCTCATGGCCGCGCTTTCCGTGCATGACAAGGAGGCGAGCCATGCGCAAATGGAACGGTTCTTTCCCATCATGGAAAGAGAAGCGCACGACGAGCGCAACTTCGTGAGAAAAGCCGTGAACTGGGCGTTGCGGCAAATCGGGAAAAGGAATATAGCGTTAAACAAGAAGGCCGTCCAGACTGCAAGACGAATCCAACAACAGAACTCGAAGAGCGCCCAGTGGATTGCCGCGGATGCCTTAAGGGAGTTGGAGAGCAAAGCCGTGCAACAACGGCTTCAAGAAAGGAAAAGGCAAACGCCCCAAACAGGACAGGCAAAGAAGGGACAGGTAGCGCCGCTTAGGGAACGACTTCAATCATAACTCTTTTTCCTTTGTTGTCATAGCACGCGACGTCCTGCAATCGATAGGGATAGCCGGAAATGAAGTGCCATTTTCCCCTCGAGGAAAAGAACCGCACGTCCTGCTTGGAGGGCAAGAGAACGCCGTTCGGGTGCGAGTGCAGCGTGGCCACCAGGGAGGGGTCCAGGGGCAAGTGGATTTCCGAAAACGAGGAATGGGCGCGTCCGTATTCCGCGAGGGGGGCAAGCATCAGCTCTTCCAAAACCCCATTTTTTTCTCGGAATAAGCCAATAAACTCGTGCGGGTACACGTTGCGGCACGCGAGGAGGGCGCTCTGCAAGGCAGGGAGGCGGATGCGTACCAAGCGATACACCTTTTAATAAAACGAAACACTTCTTTTTCCATGCGCCTGACTTTAAAGCAGTTGCTTGGAAAGCTGAAGGGATTGAAAGGCCATACGCTGGTAACGGGGCACTCGTTGGCGGACATGGACGCGGTGGCTTCCTCCGTCGTGCTCGCCAGCTTCCTCCCAAACGCCGAACCGTTCCTCATCGATCGCATGCGTTCTTCCGCGAAAAATGTGTTGGAAAAATCGGGCATGCTGCCCTCTCTTGAAAACCGAACGAAATTGCTTTCCACGTTTCAAAATCTTGTTTTGGCGGATGTGAGCAACGCAGACATGCTCGGCCCGTTCGCGGAAAGGCTGCGTTCCTTCAGGGAAATCCTCTGCATCGACCACCACGAGCACAATCGCGCACTTGCCGTACCGACGTACGTGGACGCGACGCGCACGAGCTGCAGCGAAGTCATTTTCGAAATCAGCAAAGGAATGAGGAAGAAGCTGAATGCAACGCAAGCCGCCTTGCTGGCCTGCGGCTTATTGGAGGATTCCGCGCTGCTCAAGAGCGCGAACACGAAAACCATCAAAGCGTTGTCGGAATTGCTGCAGCTAAGTAAACGGGAGCTTCCGGAGCTGGTTTCATGGCTCGTGCAGGCGCCTTCCGCGAACGAAAGAGAGGAAGCGCTGAAAGCACTTCAACAAACGAGGATTGAACGGATAGGCGAAACGCTTCTCGCCGTTTCTCAAACTCCTGCCTTCGAGAGCCGCGTGGCCGCGCTCTTGGTGCAAACGGGGGCGGATTTCGCGCTGGCCTACAACCCAAAGCAAGGAAAAATAAGCGTGCTCAAGGACCGCAACCCCGCCCTCAAGAAACTGCACGTGGGAAAAGCGGTCGAGCGCGTCGCCAACCAGTTCAACGGGTCGGGAGGAGGCCACGAATTCATAGGAGGCCTGCGCGTCCCACCTTCAAGAACGAGCGCGGCGGTGGAACTCTTGCTTTCCGCGGCGCGAAAGAAACTGGAGCCGAAACTGCAGGCGCACCGGAAGAGCTAGCCTCCCGGGAGAGCCGCAAGGAACGCCGCAGACGTGGCAGAAAACGCGCCGAGCTTCAAGTGCAGCAAGAAGAGGGGGGCGTGCGAGCAATCAACGCGTTTCGCAGTTAGGACGACAGCTTCACGTCTACAAAGTCCCTATGAGGGTCATCGGACGAATGGGTCCGCTCCTTTTGTAACTCCTAAGAGCGACCGGGCATCCGATTGCTGCTCACCCTGCTTCCGTTGCTCTTGCCGTTTTAACCCGTCCGACTCCAAGGCCTCGAACGCATAGTGCTGCAATACGTTGGCGAGCTTCAGGGCGTCCGCGGGATACATATAGACGGCTTCGCTGCTGGACGCGTCTACTCCATCCTTTCTCAAGCGGAGGGAGACTTTGGATACCTGCCACTTGCCTTCCTTTTCCTGCCCTTCCCAAAGACTTACGTCGAGCGAGCGCTTCGCGTAGGGCAACGCGAACCACACGCTTTTCCTCGGCTTCATGCTTACCCACCTCACGAAGCCTCCACCGGTTCAAAAAAATGCCGACGATTTTCCTTTTACTCCGCATCGCCTATTCCTTTGGGCGAAACGGTGAACACGCACTCGCCGTCCGGAAGGCTTGGAGAGTCCACGAGTTTCGCAATACGGCGGTCCTCCTTGCTTCGCCGCAAGTACAGGCGGTACGTCGACTGGTGGGCTACGATGTTGCCCCCCACCGGCGTCGTCGGGTCCCCAAAGAGGATGTCGGGGCGGTCCATCACTTGGTTGGTCACGTAGACGGCGAGATTGTGCGCCTCAGAGAGCCGCTGCAGGTCGTGCAAGTGGTTGTTCAGCCTGCCCTGCCTCACCTGCAGCGTACCTCTTCCAATATAGTCGTTGCGGAACGCCGACATTAAGGAGTCCACGACGATGAGCTTGATGTTCTTCTCCTTGATGAGCTCCACCGCTTTTTCCACGAGAAGGATCTGGTGGTCCGAGTTTTTCGCCCTGGCGACGAACACGTTTTTCAGCACAAGGTCCGGGTCCAGGCCCTTGAGCTCCGCCATTTGGGCGATGCGTTCCGGCCGGAACGTGTTCTCGCTGTCGATCATCAACGCACCGCCCTCCAAGCCCCCTTGCGCTTTCGGCA